>NZ_JBQYLI010000008.1:0-211542 GCF_052690465.1 Sunxiuqinia sp. A32 | reverse complement strand
AAATAGAACCAGGAAAAAACCAAATGAGAAAGAAAAAAAAACCGTCCCAAAAACTTGTTTTGAGACGGCCTCTTTTTGCTGGATAAAACTCAAATTTATTCTGTATACAAAAACTCTTTTGGTATTTTACATTCCCGAATATTGATACTGGAAATACCAACATCCAATATATTTCCCGCATGATCTTCCATATAAAGTACCTTGAAATTGTGGAATCCGTCCTCAAGAGCAATCTTCCCGTCTTCCCTTTTAGCACTATGAGAACCATCATTATTTACAACTTCAACTCCATCTATAAAAAGCTTTGATCCATCATCAGAGTATGTATAAAAGCGATATAATGCACTCTTTGGAATCATAATCCAACCAGAAAATTCAAATCCAAAAGAATCAGCAGAAGTCGCCGACTCAATAGAAATATCATCTAAAACCCCACTATCAACCGGATTTGTGGACGACAACTGATCTACAGTTTCAAATGGACCTTCGAAATATTTAAACCGAATACCATTTTTCAAGTTTGCCTTTTGGGTGGCTGGCAAAAACTCTAAGTCTGTTTCGTTTGCCGAGAGACCCGAGGGATAATTGTACTTAAACTGTACGCCAGATTCTGTTCGAATCCACGTATTGAAGCTGTATTCGCCTTCTCGCATCTCAATAATTCTACTTCCCCGTTCAAGTTCACCATAAGCATCTGCACCGGTAACCTGTCCAAATGCAAGAGCAATATCGTGCTCAATACCAATATAATTATTATTGTGATCGTGCCCTACAAATACACCCATAATATTCCTTTTCTCAATAAATGAAGCAAAAATGCCAGAGTTAATTTCAGCAGAAGCCACTCCCTCTTTTTTTAAACCCAAGGTTCTTTCTTTGCCAACTACATTGTTAAATTCAACAAGCGGAATATGAAAGAAAGCCAAAGATGGCAATGGAAAATTATTATTTGATTTGGTGTATTCATCGCTCACATTTCGAAACCATTCTATTTGATCAAAATGTATCCAATCATAGCCCCCAAGATTACGATCTCGCACGTAGTCATTCGAATCCATGCAATAAATAACTGCGGCAGTTGCATCATCAGTTGAGCTTTTAACAGGAAGTGCATAATTTCCACAACCGTATAATTCAGGACCTTTACTCCCAATAAAATAGGGTTGCTCTTCAAGCAAATCAAAAATCTGTTCACGCGTTATATCAGGTTCCCCATCATGATTTCCAAGAGTGACCGCCCATGACACCTGAAATTCTGCAAATATTTGACTCAATGCTCTCCAACCATCTTCAGCAGGAACAGCAGTTACAATATCACCTGTAAGTATCGCCAAATCTGGCTTTTCTTCGGACAGAACCGTCTTGATAGTTTGAATAGTTTTTTGAATACCGGGTGAAGTATTTTCCCAATGCAGATCAGTAAATTGAGCTATTTTAAAAGTATGATCTTTATTAAACTTTAGTGAATTACTATTCTGCGCAAATCCTTGTACTGAGAAAATCAACAATAGAGTGACTGCAATAGTTATTATTCTGTTTTTCATTGTAGCTTATTTAAGTTTCAAAATCTTCACTATTCTTTCGAATACTTCGGTGTTTTCATACATTCCATCAAACATTTCAGATTTAGGCCCATAGGCATACACCGGCACTAAAATCCCCGAATGGCCTCCCGTTGAATAACTTATTTTAATCAAACCATCAGAAATATCCCCGTCCAACAAGGTAAGTCCACCAGTTTCATGATCAGCTAAAACCACTACCAAGGTATTACCATCATCTTCGGCCCACTCTAATACTTTACCAATTGTTTGGTCAAAATCAATCATCTCATTCATTAGTTTTGGAATATCATTCCAATGGCCGCAATCATCAATTCTGGAGCCCTCAAGCAGAGCAAAAAAACCATTCTTATTTTGGTCAAGAATTGATATGGCTTTCATGCAAGCATCTTTAAATACGTCCCCTCTTTCAGGATAAAGAGGCAATTGTCCATCTTCCAACAAGGCAAATACCTTTCCTTTTTGAATTGAACTGACCTTATCCCAGAACGATTCAACCTGATAGCCCATATTTTTCATCTCATCCATCAGATTACGATTATCTTGCCGATGTATGAATTGATTGCGTCCTCCTCCAAAAATGAAATCAACTCCGCATGTGAGGTAATTCAACGCAATATCTTCTTCCATTTCCCTGTCTTCGTTGTTTGCGCAAAAAGTAGCAGGAGTCGCATCCGTTATTCCACAGGTCACCACGATACCTGTTGAAAGATTTTTAGCAATTGCCAAATCAGTAATTGAAGCAAGTGGATTTCCGTCAACATCAACACCAATTGAATGATAGTTTGCTTTTTGGCCAGTGGCCATTGCTGTACCAGAAGCTCCAGAGTCGGTAATTAATCGGTTCGCAGCAGTAGTACGAGATAAACCAACATGAGTAAAATTATCAATGTTTAATCTTCCATGATTAGCCACCCACGCAGTAGAAACCTGAGTAAGCCCCATTCCATCACCAATCATAAGTATTACATTCTTTACCTTGTTATTTTTCACAGGCTGAACGAATACCGTTTCATACGGTTGCTCATTTTTATATTCTATCACCTTGCCATAAGCATTCGAATACTCTTGTGCTAACGCTTCAATCAAGACAATAGAAAAGACAATGGCTAATAAACAGGAATAATATTTCATTCTAAAACACTATTTATTTAAAATTGCTTCGACATAAACCGGATTATGATCGGACAAATAAGTTGAATCCAAGCGATCTGAAATAGAAGCATATTTTTCAACTGAAAAATCTTTAGTCACAAAGATGTAATCAATAATATTTCTTTTTTCGAATGGTATCTGACCAAAGCTATGGCTAGTCCAGGAAGGTCCGTATACAATCGGAGCCAATTTTCGGGTATCTAATAAAATTCCATCTTCCAGTATTGTTTGGATTGGCTCCGAAGTCTCAATTGCATTAAAATCACCCGTAACAATTACAGGTAAATCCTCGGCAACAATTCTTGATACTTCTTTATTAAGCATCAAAGCACTTTCTTTTCGTGCCTTCCTTCCACGGTGATCAAAATGTGTATTTACAAAGGCAAAACGATTCCCAGTTTCTATCTCCTTAAAAATTCCCCAGGTAACAATCCGCTCACAAGCTGCATCCCAGCCCATTGAACCGGCAACTTCAGGAGTTTCACTCAACCAAAAATGACCGTCATCCAATACCTCATATTTATCCGTTTTATAAAAGATTGCACTATACTCACCTTCCGTTTTTCCATCAAATCTTCCAACTCCCAAAGAAGTATATTCCGGCAATCGATCCAGCAGATCATCCAACTGATTTTTAAGCACTTCTTGGGTGCCAAAAATATCAACATCATAAAAATGAATCATATTGGCGGCAAAGTCTTTCCGGTATTTCCAATTGTTTTGCAGGTCGTCTGGATTATCATACCGAATATTGTATGTCATCACTTTTAGCACTGTTGGCTTATTTTCAGTACAGGAAGAAATGATTATTGCAAAAGCTATAACAAGCAAAGAATAGATTTTAGTTTTCATTAATTTTGATTTAGTATTTAGACTAGTTTATTTTATTGTCACCAGGTTTTAGGTTAAACGTTTCCTCTCCATTTCCCCATTTCAAATTGAACTTTAAGGCAATATTTGAGTTGATCTCAATAGATGGTTTTTGATTAACTGAACTTCGGGAATTGCATTTTAACGAAAGCAAACCTTCCTCACCAATTGGATATCGGTCAATACCATGTTCATCAGTTAATTGAACATCCCAGTCAAGTGTGTTTTTCAAAGCATTTGCTTGTATTCCAAAAATTAATTCAAAAAGTATTGAAACTGGGACAAGGCCTGTCCAGCCAATAAAGTCTGGCCTTGCCAGCAAACCTGGTTCGGTTGATTCGGGAGCATAATATTCCCAAAAAGTTCCTGTATTCTTAAATACTGTAGCAACTTGTTGATGATGTTTTATTGCTAAGTCAAAAGCTAAATCCCTAAATCCTTTGTTTTTCAGACCTGAGATAATCATGTAATTTGTTGGAGCCCAAACACCGCCTTGCCAATATCTTCCATCTGGTTGGTATTTCTCATGATCTGCCGGTATCGATGGAATTGGATGCTTCCTGTAAAAGGTATTTTCATTTTTCAAATGTGCAACAAATGATTCAAGTTCATCAGCATCCAAAACATCAGTCCACAGCGTCCAGAATGCACCAATCCCCTTCAGCGTTCCAAGACTACCGTCTGCATATTTGTCGTATAAAAAGTTTGATTTCGGATCCCACAAATTTTCTTTAATATACTTTTTCAATGATTTTGTTTCATCCTCAATACCTTCAATTTCCTGCCAACGTTCCACATAAAAACCTAAATCAACAAGTGTTTTCCCAATAAATAATTGCTGAAGGCAAGTATCCAGCCATGTCATATGCCCATGTGAGAAAATGGGATTATAGTCCCTTAAAACCCTTGGTTGATTATCCATTCCAGTCCCCCATCCACTCGACCAATATGATCCATCTTTCCAGGTGCGATTAAGTTTTAACCACTGATAGTAACCGCATAAGACCGGAAATACTTTATGAATCCGTTCCCAATCTGCAAAATGCTTGAAATATTCTATTTCACTCCAGGGAATCAGGTTTGGCCCTGTGCTTGTCGGGTCGAACCGCTCAAAACAATCCATTCCGGTATCTCCCCATATTTCGCGACAAATAAAACCATCCGGATGCTGTTTCGCATAGAAATTATCCAATGTTTTCTGAAACGGATAGACTCTACTTCCATAACGGGCAAACATGGTGATAAAATTCGAATCCCACATAAAGATGTTCCCGTTATACGCCGTGTCAAGATATGAGCTAATAAAGCCAGATTTTTCCTCCGGATCTTTAATATTGCGAAAAGCTATCTCCCATGTCTTCCAGTACATATCAATTGCAAGCTGGTTTCCTTCCCATTTTGGAACCGGCAAAAGTTCCCTTGCAGCCT
Organism: Sunxiuqinia sp. A32; assembly: GCF_052690465.1. Taxonomy (NCBI): domain Bacteria; kingdom Pseudomonadati; phylum Bacteroidota; class Bacteroidia; order Marinilabiliales; family Prolixibacteraceae; genus Sunxiuqinia; species Sunxiuqinia sp. A32. Next base: position 206,527 of record NZ_JBQYLI010000008.1, on the reverse strand, counting down.
GATAGCCTGGTGACTTTGTGATTTCTGCAGATTTGTTTCGATATTCATTCTCAGTAACAAATAAGTTCTTGACGTACGTATTTTTGAAAGGTAAATCACCTGTAGTGGTTGCAACCGTTTTAACGGGATCATCAGCTAATGTTTGAGAGGTTGGCAATGCAGCAGCTCCTGCCAGCAAAGCTGATTTTCGAAAAAAATCGCGTCTGGAGTTCATATCTAGTTGTTTAGTTTTGATTTAAATAATCAGCTAATTTCGCAATGTGATCAGTATTGATATAATCAACTTTCAGTTGAGTAAATGTCTCCCATGAATTGGGAAAATCAGGTGCATTCCAAAACCGTATTTTTAGGCCAAGGCCATGCACTGAATCAATTGCCTGGGATAATTTCTCCATGTCTGAATCAGGTATTGTCCCCTTCCCATTCCACTGCGAATATTTTTTAAAATTATCACTAAATAATGGAATTCGTTTTTGCTGATCCTTGGTATAGGTTTTAGAGAATTCTCCATCAAAAAATATAAAGGATGGGTATAACTTAAATTCATCAGGCTCCGGACGGTTTCCACTGATGACTATTTTAACGGCATTTTTATTTACAGAAGGATCAAACACCTCTGGGTATTCCGCTAATTTCTCGACTAGTAAAGCTAAAGTTGGTTTAAACTCATTTTTCAAGTCAATCAACAGTTGAAATGAACCTTCATGGTCGGCCCAAGCTTTTCCATTATTTGCCTTAAATTTCTCAACGATTGGCTCAATATATAAACCATCTAAACTTCTTTCAGGATTTATCTTATCCCGATCATGAGCCACATAAAGATCTCCATTTACTTCCCAAATATCCGCTTCAATGGAACCAAAATGATTTTCATATGCCAGGGTAAATGGACTTAATTGCTCATAATCATTGTGAGAATGAGCATTTAATGTTGAATACTGTGCAACACTCGTCTGAATAAAAAAGCACGTTAGTAAAAAGAAATTAAACACAAATTTCGAAATCATAAGTTAGATTTTAAGTTTTTCCAGGACAGATCAATTCATTCAAAGAATAACACATAAATTAATACGTATACAGCGTCGTCATTTACTCATGCCATTTAAACTTTTAAGTTACCTGTCTTCGTTTAATTCGACAACTTCTCCCCCTGAATAATCAACAACAAAGTGATCTGAAGGCGCTCCATTCAAAAAATGTTGAAATGTCAGACCAAATAACTTTAGTTGATTGTTTAATTCCAGATCATTAGAATTTTCAGCCCAGATTTGAGTCAATAACTTATATTCTTTTATTCGATCTTCACCAATGTCGCTAAATGCTAATTGATCAGCATTTCGAAGTCGATAAAAATCATATATTAGATCAAATCCAGTCCAATTTTCAAACTCAGAATTACGAATGTCAACACTATCAAGAATTGATGAATTAGTTTGCATCAATAATTCTTTCCCAGTTGAGTACAATATATAGTCCTTAAAATCTTCCGCCCAATCATTTGGCAAGAAACGCAGCCTGACCAATTCTTTCAAGTGCCAAAGGGTAAATTCTTTATAGCTTTTTGCCTGAAGAATTTGCTGATCCCAGACCCTTTGCCCTGCAGACTTTTCTAAATACTCATATTCCATTCTGTACAATGGAAAAAGTTCATTAAAACGCGGAACAGAATCTAAAACAATCGTCTGCACCTCCATTTGATTCATGTTTTTAACAGTCAACAATTTGTATGCAGGGACATATGCAGCTAATGACGGAATTTGCACATTCACCAAAAAGTTCTCTTTTTTTGTATGTCTAATTCCAGTATCATTGATGTGCATATGACCGCCAAAGTGGAGCTTTATACCTGCGTCTGCAAAAGCCTGAGCAACATCTTCACAAGGTACTCGTTGAAGTTGCATTTTATTTTTTCCTAGCAATTCGCTCAAATAGGCCGAAGCATCATCATTGAAATCAATCATCGGATAATGACTAAAGACAATCAACGTTTTACCCATCCGTTCAGCCCTACTTGTTATTTTTTCAATCCATTTCAACAAATGCTTTTTATGAGTCATCACGTTGTTATAGCCAATACTTGCACCCTCAAAACTCAATGGATTCATTGGATCATCTTCTGATCCATTTATAGGAAGATAGACATTTGCATCAATCGCTAAAAACCAAACACCATCTATTGGTTCAACCAAATAACTCACGTCTGGCACGTGAATATCGTTTGGCGGCATGGTGAAAATTCGGTTTTGCAATGATGATTGGTTTATTGCTTTTTCGTATTGATATTCTTCATAGGTGTAATTGGTAAAAGGTGTCTCCCAATACAAATTATTTTTTTGAGGATAAAACCCATATTCACCAAGCATATCAATAACTTCAGAATAGCCCATGTTTCGTATATCTGATGTTACAATTGCTTGCAAATCAGTTTTATCTTTTGGAGTAAACAATCCCTCCTGACTCATAATAGCCTGTTCTTTACCTCCTTTTCCCAAAAAATCATTTTTACCTGCCTCTAACGAAAAAGGGCGAACAGGATCATGGTTTCCTGTCGTGACGATAAAGTGAATTCCATATTCACTAGAATATTCATCAAGAATTCTCTTTAATCCACGAACATTAAGAGGTTGCCCGTCATCACTAAAATCGCCAGGCAAAACAACATATTTAACGTCTCTTTTTACAACATCATCCAATGCTGCTAAAAAAGCAAAGTAATTTTCATTAAACAGGCGGGTTGAATGCAACTGAGCCCCCATGGTGCGTGCCAATGTGTATAAGCCTGTTTCTGCATTATAAACGCCCTTATAATCAGAATCAGAAAGCTTACCATAAATGTCCTGAAGATGCACATCTGCCATAAAAGCAATCTGTAAATCTGTTTCATTTTTAGTAAGATCGTAACTGCAAGACTGCAGAACGATAACAATAAAAAGAAGCATCAATATCCGTATTCTTGTCATATTTATTGTTTCTTTTTCGATCAAATAGGAACTTCAGAATTAAACCTCAAATTACTTTACCTCCAAAAGAGTCCATACAGGTTTATGATCCGATAAAGGTTTATTCATTTCAATTATTTCGCCATCAAGTGCACGAAGTTTTGTTGTATTGTAAATAACATGATCAATAACCTCACCACTCCCCTGATCCGCAGGATTTAGTGCATCATATGTATTTCGTTTTGTACAATCAACCCCTAATTCAGTCCACGACACATCCATTCCAATTTCTTTAAACATTTCATGATATAAATTGGCTGTGTCTGCATTTGAAGGAATGAAATTAAAATCGCCTGCTATAACCGATATTTCGTCTGGTTGACTCTTCTCAACATATTCAATAAACGTGGATATTTTGTTCGTAGTTTCGTCTATATGAGCCTGATCACGCCATCCAAATGGGAAGTGCACCGCATAAATGCCAAATTCAGCATTATTAATTTTTGTTTTTGCCTTTGTGACAGAATGCAGTGTATCTGCCATTAGAACTTCTTCCAATCCATATAATTGAGTACGACTTAAAATTGTTTTGTATTTATCAACATGACCAGCTGTTGAATATTTCCCAACAACAGAATAACTCAGGCCCATTGCTTCTCCTACCTTTTTAGTCCAATCTCCCCCAGGTGCTTCTGAAAAGCAAACCACATCAAAATTGAATGGTTTCAGAGCTTCTCCTATTTCAGCAGCTGATGCATTCTTACTATACTCGACATTATATGCTGCAATTTTTAATTGTGTTGGTGTCTCATCTTTACATCCATATGCAATTAATATCCATAATAAGAAAAGGAAGCCCCAGTTTGATAAATTCCTCATTACATTAGGTTTTTAGGCATTATTGGTTTTAAGACTGCTCTAAAAAGAAAATCCGGGGAAAATATACTTCCCCGGACACTCATTAGCATATTATAATCCGGGCATTGCAAGTTAATACCCATCATTTTGAACAAGGTAACCTTCAACAATTGAAGTACCATCAATAGCTGTTTGAGGAATAGGGAAAAGACGCATTTTAACATCACTGTTTGTCTTCTCAATCAGTGGGTCTTCGTATTTTCCAAATCGAATCATGTCTGTTCTTCTTTGATGTTCCCAGTAAAATTCAAATCCTCTCTCGCGAAAAAGAATATCTAAATTCAACGATGTCAAAGGAGCTGGTGTTACTTCTGGCCTCGCTGTTCTCGAAGCTCTCACAAAATTCACATCTGCAAGTGCTCCGGAAGCATCACCTTTATGAAGTTTTGCTTCTGCACGCAACATATACATATCAGCCAAACGCACAATCACAAGATCGTGTTCACCTTTATTCGTTCCATTTGTGGATACTGAACTCCATTCGTATTTCTCAACCCGATAGCCTCTGTTATAGTCACTACCTTCGGCGGTAAAGTCAACTTCCAAAATATAATCAACATAGGCATCCGCAGCAGCTCTCCTAACATCTTTTACCGGTCCTAACTTATATTCACCTTCTTCATCAACAAAAAATGGTTGTTTGTGCCCTGCATTTTGCAATCCGATTTGTAAACCACGGTATATACCCCTGTTCAACTTGAAATCTTCAGCTGCTATTGTTGAATCTTCCGGAACAATTAAGCGTTCCCAAAAGAATCTGCAGTCTGCATCCGCCGGATCAACATCACCATAAGCTTCTACCCAACTTTCATAAAACTCCTGAGTAATTGCGCCGCCATCAGTACCATCTCCATCAGGATACAATGGGTTACCATAGAAACTACCAGACATTGACCAATAACACATTCGGTTGTGAGAACTACTCAAATCCGGTCGCTGATCAATGGCAAAAATCAGTTCTTTATTCGTATGATTGTCATTGTCGAAACAAGCAAAATACTCAGGTGACATTACGTAGTCATAATCATTTATCACCTTTGTGCTGTACTCAATTACTTTATCCATGTCGGCATCCGTGAAATCGAAATTTGTTGAATAAGGATCACGCCAAACCGCTGCATTCATATGCAGTCTGGTTAAAAGAGCATAAGCTCCACCTTGAGTTAATCGTCCAGGGCCAACATCCGTTTTTAAGTCCCCAACGATAGCTTCAAGTTCAGTTCTGATGTATTCAACAGCATCGTTTCCACGCAAAATAACTGAAAGTTCATTAGGGTCATCTTTTTCAAATGCAATTCCCCATAAATCCAGCATTAACATGTTATAATACGCGCGAAGGCCTCTAACTTCAGCTAAAAATGTTCTGGCAGTTGCGTCACTTTCCACCATAGGAGTTAGGGTGCCTATTGCACTGGTACATCTTGAAAGCATCAGAGTAAGATCATTCCAGGTATCCCTGATCTTTGCATTTTCTGCCAGGCACTCATGTCTGTGCAATTCATAAAAAACTCCACCATCATACCAGTCTTTTCCACCACGAGCAGGCAGGATTCCTTCATCAGAAGAAATTTCCTGAAGGCAAAATAAGTGCGTATGCAAGAACAATGTTGAAAGATTCGAGTATGCTGGTGCAACTACACTTGTTACAACCTCATCTTCGGATACACTACCTGTAAGAGACTCATCTAAAACCTGCTCTCCAAGGTCAGTACAACTCCAGCTAAATAGCATGATAAACGCTAAGAAGGCTATATTTATCTTATTTTTCATTTGATTCTTCATTTTAAATTAATTAAAAGGTTACGTTTAGTCCAACAACAAATGTTCTGGATTTTGGATACCCATTATCATCTATTCCAAACGATTGTATTCCACCTTGGGATTTATCCTGATTAACTTCCGGATCAAATCCTGAATAATCAGTTATCACAAATAGATTCTGACCAGTAAGCGTTAAGCGCAGTACTTTTGCCCAGTTTCCAATCCCCATGGCATACGTATTAAAAGTGTAGCCTAAAGTCATATTATTTAAACGAAGAAAAGATCCATCTTCCAAATAACGTGTTGATACAATTGCAGCGTTGGTAATGGCTTCTTCCGGAAACTCAATGGCCTTTGCCACGACATTGTTTGAAGTTGCCAACTGACCTTTGTAAAACTTATTCATGGCAGTATGGTTATAAATCTCATTGCCAGACACACCATTAAAATTAATATTCAAATCAAATTTCTTATAACTCATCGTTGCGTAAAAGTTATACATCACATCGGGCAATGCACTTCCAACAACGTAGCGATCATCGCCACCTGCAACCATCGGACCTTCATAGGTTGAAAGACCATCAGATCCAATTCCGGTAAACTTGTTCATGTAAAATGAACCAATAGGATAACCGCTAATCATTCCATTAATCGTAGCACCGGTTTGGCCTGATCCGGAAGCAGCTCCTGTTGTTAAAACTGTGAATGGAGAATCTTCAACCACATTGTCAATAAATGTTGCATTAGCTCCTACTGAATAGGAAAATCCATTTGCATTCCGGTGTTGATAATCCAAGGCAACTTCCAATCCTTTATTAATGATATTCATACCATCAACATTCGTCCAATAAGTAGGCGCTGGAGAAACCGGATCAAATGATGGTACTTCAACAAGAATATTGGTTGAAACTTTATGGAAATAATCCACGGTTCCCGAAAGTGCTCCATCCAAAAGTCCAAAGTCTACTCCAATATTTGTTTGCGTGGAAACTTCCCATTGAATATCCGGATTTGCCAGCCTGGTATAAACTGTTCCAACCGGATAAGGCCCAGATTCAGACAATGGATAACTGTAACTACCACTGTTTGATGACTGATATGATTCCTTTGTAATTTTAGGTGGAATTTCCTGATTACCTGTTTGTCCCCAGCCAGCTCTTAATTTCAGGTTTGTAAATGGTGATGATTCCATAAATGGTTCTTCTGAAACTCTCCAGCCTGCAGCAAAAGATGGGAATGTACCGTATTTATTATTTCCCCCGAATTTGGAAGAGCCGTCAACCCTTACAGTTCCGGTAACCATGTATTTACCTTTGTAGTTGTATGTTGCTCTACCAAAATATGACTGCAACTCATTAATTTGAGCCCAACCACTAGGTCTGTTTGTTGCCAGATCCAAAATTTGTCCATTCCCTGGATTGTAACGAGGTTCAATATCATTTGCTTCAAACTGAGTGATATTCCAGCTTCTTGATCGTGCTTTGTCCTTTTGATATGAATAACCACCTAGTAAAGTGATATTGTGGTCATCAAGATCTAATGTATAAGTTAAATAGTTTTCAACCAGAATATTGGTTCCATTATAGAAACTCTGTTGTAAATAACCCTGAACATATGGATCTATACTTGGCATTTCCTGGTTATCTGTCTCACTTGATCGATTCTCATAGCCAATATTTAGCTTATAGACTAATCCATCAATAATTTCGAATGATGGTGCAATATTGACGATCATTTTACGAGTTTCATTAAAATCCGTAAACAACTCAGCCTGATCAAGCGGATTAATTAAATCCTGAAATTTTGTAGGTTCTCCATTTGCATCATACGCTGGATATGTTGGATTGAAACTTAGCATATTTGAAACGACAGTTCCCATATGTGCATTCTCTCCGGTTTCTATTGTTGAATTAAGGTTAAAGTCAATATTCAACCTGCCATCCAACAATTTCTGAGAGGCGTTTACTCTTCCGCTATATCTTTTAATTCCGGTATTAATAACGATACCTTCCTGATCCAGATACCCTAACGAAGCCCGATAAGTGAACTTATCCGTACCTCCTGACATTACCAGATTTTGATCTTGGGTAATAGCAGATCTTGTTAATTCATCTTGCCAGTCAGTGTTGCCATTCCGGTCTTCCAAAATACCACCTACTGCAACTACCTGTTTACGAAATTCATCAGCATCAAACACTGGTATTTTCTTTGCGATTTTTGAAATTCCAACATTTGAGGTGATGGATAAACTTGTAGTTCCCGATTTCCCTTTTTTGGTTGTGATAAGGATTACACCATTTGCACCGCGCGAACCATAAATAGCGGTTGCCGAGGCATCTTTTAAAACATCGATAGTCTCAATATCCTCCGGATTGATAAAATTCAAAGGGCTGCTTCCAGAGCCGGTACCAGCCAAACCAACAGGAAATCCATCAATTACAAATAAAGGTCCTGAACCTTGTCGAATTGTTCCCTGCCCACGAATAATAATTCGTTGACCACTACCCGGTGCACCACTTGAAGAAGTTATATTTACACCCGAAACCTTACCCTGTAACAGTTGGGCAGGAGAATTAACGACTCCTTTATTGAAATCCCCAGCTTTTACGGAAGATACCGCTCCTGTAATATCTTTCTTTTGTTGATTTCCATATCCAATAGCAACAACTTCCTCCAATCCGATAGTTTCCTCAACCATTACTACATTAATAGAGCGTTGTCCATTCACTGGAATTTCCTGATCCTGCATTCCAACGAAAGAAAATATCAATACCCCATCCTGAGGAACTTCATTGATTGAATACTCACCATCAAGATTAGTAATAACACCGATGGTTGTTCCTTTTAATAAAACGGTCACTCCCGGTAATGGAGCTCCATTCTCATCGGTTACAAGTCCTGAAATACTTAGAACTTGTTGCACATCATTTGATTCACTTTCAACAGAGATTGCGACCATTCGATCATTAATTTGATAAGTTACATTCGTACCTTCAAAAATTTGATCCAGAATCTCTGAAATAGACTCATTCTCAGAATTAACACTCACCTTCTTATCGACATCGATAACAGATGAATCATAAATAAAATAAAACTCGGATTGATCTTCAATTTCTTCAAGAATGTTCTTAATTGAAACATTCTCAAAAGAGAGATTTAGTCTTGTACTCTGAGAATAGGTATTGATGGCAATCACTTGCGAAATACTTAATAACATTATAAAAATAAATGCTCTCATAATTCGACATAAATCTGATTTCCATAATATTCTCACTATAGAAATCAATGAATAATTGTTTTTTTTCATAAATTTATCGCGATTTGGATTCATAATTCAAATTGTTTTGTGCATAAGTTTGCGAGACTCGTTGCATGAATAAACTTTAAAGGAGGTGGTGGTACATCTCCTTTATTTTTTAATAAGTCAATTTTTACATCATAGGCGTCATTTTTCTCGGGGTTAAAACTATTTAGTTTAGTACTACAATTTGTTTAGTATTTGTTAAGGGTTCATCAATCTTATAGTCGATTTTACAGGAGTAACTTATATAGTTAAGGATCTCAACAAGACTTTCATTTCTGAAAGTTGCAGTAAATGAGGACTTGCTGATTTTCGGGGTATTTCGAATGAATTCAACATTAAATTTTCGTTCGAGGATTCTTAAAACGCGATCAAGTGGTTCATCCTTGAAAACCAATTTTCCATCTTTCCATGAAGTAAATTCATTCATATTACCATCAGAAATCTTCATACTGTCGTTTATTAGATCATAAATGGCAATTTGCCCTGGAACCATTAGATATTTATCATGTTCCCTTTTATGCACCCTCAACTCCACGTTCCCGCTTTCAAGGAATATATCGACCTGATTCTCTTCAGGATACGCATTTACATAGAATTTTGTTCCTAACACTTTAACCTCTACATCTTTTGCGTTTAAGACGACTGGTAATTTTTTATTTTTCTGAATATCAAAGAATGCCTGCCCATTAAGTATCAGGTTCCGATTATCTATGGAATATTCATTATTATACTTCAATGAGCTTCCTGAATTTAACAACACGATTGATTTATCCGGAAGGACCACTTTGGAGACCTGTCCAAAATCAGCAATAACCTCTGTATAGATCAATTCGCTCTTATTGTTAAAAGATAAGTTGCCCGTTAAGTTGAGCACAACCGAAGTTATTCCAACAACTAATAAAATTATTGCTGCATACCTGGAATAACTGTAAAGTGATCGTCTAATTTCAGAGAATTTAATTCTCTTTTGAAGCGCCTTGAATGATTTTTCAAGATGGTAGTCAGGAACTGAATTTGAAGACGAAATAAGTGCCCATAAGAGCTTGATTTTTTTGTATTGTTCTCTGCTATCCTGATCGTTTTTCAAATCAGTTTTGCCTTCTGAGGCTTTAGAGTCAGAATTACCTGTTACTAGTTTGGTAATATTTTCGGATGGTTCCATTTATTGCTTTTAAAAGAACAATGCACGAGACCTTATTTACCCCCCCCCCTCTAATTAAACTTTCCTTTCATCTGGAAGCCAGTTATTAATTTTAGTCCTTTCTACTGTATTAGCAAATAGGCTACAAAAGGGAGATAATCTTTCAGAGCAATTCTAAAAACTTTCAAGCTTTTAGAAATATGTTTCTCTACTACTTTAACAGAGATATTGAGTTCTTCAGCAATTTCCCTGTTCTTCTTATTTTTAAATCGACTCATTATAAATACATTTCTATTTTGAGGAGGAAGTTCTGCCAAAGTTATCTCAATGATGCGTTGTATTTCCTGAATTGTAAATGTGGAGGTATCCATTGAATCTAGAACTTCCATATTAAGTTCCAATTCATCTCTGTTGATTGATGTCGATTTAAAAAGCTTTTGTCTGTAACGTTGATCTCTCAATCGATACAGACAATTATTTTTCACCACGGTAAATAAATAGGCACTTAAATTGGAGTTGTCTTTCAACTCCAATCGCTTATTCCACAATGTAAAAAACGTATCCTGCAATATATTTTCGGCAATATCCTTCAGTGGAATAAATTCCAAAACATAATAATACAACCGTGGAAAGTATTTGTTGTAAATAACTTTGAATGCAATTTCGTCGCTATTCTTAAGTCTTTCCAATAATTGAGAATCGTTTTCAAACATTACTTGGGAGCATGGTACATATAAATTTAATTAATTCCAATGCCAATAAAAACATTAAATCAGCTGCTTTACAAAATCTCAGTCAACGTAACAGGTCTATTTTCTACCATCGATTTTTTGGCTGCCAATCCAATTGCAATGGATAGTAAGCCATCATTTCCATCAACCGGCACCTCTCCTCCTGAAACTAATGCATCAATAAATTCGGCCATTTCCTGATTATAAGATGCATCATATCTCTCCAGAAAGAAATTCAATGGTAAGTCGCCAGAAATGCCGTCTTTTGTATATAATTTATGATTATTTGGAAAGTTATTTTCGGCTTGAGCCATTCCCTTACTTCCAAAAACTTCTAAACGCTGATCGTAACCATAAACGGCTTTGCGACAATTGTCAATTACCGCCATTGATCCATCTTCAAAAGTTAAAGTAATAATGGCTGTATCAACATCCCCAACTTTTCCAATTTCGGGATCAACCATTACTGCGCCTTTCGCATAAACCTCTTTAACTGCTTTCCCCGAAATGTAGCGAGCCATATCAAAATCATGAATCGTCATATCTAAAAACATCCCTCCAGAAACCTTCACATAAGAAACTGGTGGTGGCCCCGGATCCCGACTAGTGATTTTAACAATTTGAACATCCCCAACGGCATCGTCCAACACTAATTGTCTAATTTTTTTAAACTCCGGATCAAAGCGACGATTGAAACCAAGCATTAATTTTACTCCGGCACCCTTTACTGTCTCCAATACTTGCTTTACCCGATCAAGTGAAAGATCAAGGGGTTTTTCACAGAATATTTGCTTTCCTGCGTTCGCTGCTTTTACCACATAATCAGCATGTGTGTCGGTTGGCGAGCAAATTACAACTGCATCAAGCTCCGGCACCGCAAGCAATTGATCGAAATCTTTTACAAAAACAGGAATATTAAATTGGTCAGCAATGGTTTTCGATTCATCTAATAAATCCATAACCGCAACAACTTGAACGTCAGAGAAATTTCGGCACAAATTTTTCAAATGAATTTTGCCAATCCGGCCTAAACCGGCAACAGCTACATTTATTTTTTTCATGATGATTCTGATTAATCTATTAAAGTCCTAATGATTTTATATACTGTCGGTTATTATCAGCACACTTCTTTGGTGACCCCATTCCTGGAAGAACATCCTGCTCCACTACAATCCAACCATCATACCCTTTTTTATTTAAGATATTTACGATGGATTTAAAATCAACATTTCCTTTACCTAATTCGCAAAAGACACCCAACTCAACCGATTTAAAATAGTTGTATTTATTAATAGCGGCTTCCTTTCCTATTTTGGGATCATAATCTTTGAAGTGAACATGCCAAATCCGATCCTGATATTTTTTCATTGCAGCAACAGGATCTCCCCCTCCAAAAGCATAATGCCCCATGTCCAGGCACAATCCCAAAAGTTCAGGATTAGTAAGTTTCAATAAAATATCAACTTCCTGCGGCGTTTCCACATACCCACCACAATGGTGATGAAAAACGGTGCGTAAACCATATTTTCCCTTGACGGCTTTCGCTACTTTTTCGGCTCCTGCGGCAAATACGTTCCACTCTGCTTCAGATAATCCCATATCCGGTGTAATTCTGCCAGCATTGTTGGTTCGCTCTTCTACCGATCCGTTTTCATCCGCCAAAACAATAAAAGCATTTTCGTAGCCAGCCTCAAACATCAGGGCCGCGGTTTTCAATGCAAGATCTACCCCATTATCATGAGCTTCTTCCTTTGCCAGTGCAACAGGAACAAATGCACCTAACAGCTGTAAATTTTTCGCCGTTAAAGCTTGCTTCAATTCGTCTGGAGTAGTAGGCATAAACCCCCAATCGCCCAATTCGGTACCTTCATAACCAGTCTCAACCATTTCTAAAAGAACCTGCTCATATCCCAGCGATTTTCCTTCCAGTTCAAATTCAAGGGCACCCCAGGAACAAGGTGCATTGGCTATTTTTATCATGTTATTATTTTGATTAAATGTTGATTTTGCTTTTTAATAATTCGAGTTTAAAACTTGCGAGACCATTCCTTCGGCCAGCGTTCAATCACCACTTTTGTCTGAGTATAGAATTCGATTGCATGACGTCCTTGTGCATGCAAATCGCCAAAGAAACTGCTATTCCATCCACTAAACGGGAACTGTGCCATAGGAGCAGCAACACCAATATTAACACCAATATTTCCGGCATTTGCTTTATTGCGAAAAGTACGCGCATTTAAACCACTTGAAGTGAAGAGACAAGCCATGTTTCCATAGGAATTACTATTCACAAAATCGATTGCTTCATCGATGGTTTGCATATGCAATAAGCTCATTACCGGTCCAAATATCTCCGTATTGACCACTTCACCATCTAGAGCTACATTTTCGAGAATAGTAGGTTTTACAAAATTCCCCAACTCATATCCGCTAATTTTTGCATTTCGTCCATCCAACAGCAAATTGGCACCTTCACTTACTCCTCTAGCAATTAAAGTCTCAACTCGTCTTTTACTTTCAGGCGTAATCACAGGTCCCATCTCAATGTCTTCATCCAATCCGAAACCAGTAGTTTTGCTTTTAGCGGCTTCTACCAGCGCTTCTGTAATTATTCCTTTTTGATCTGCTACTGTAATAATATTTGAAGCTGCCAAACAGCGCTGCCCTGCGCAGCCATAAACACTGTCTGCAACTATTTTAGCCGCCATTTCAATATCTGCATCGGGCATAACGATTACGGGATTTTTTGCCCCTCCCTGAGCCTGCACTCGTTTCCCATTAGCAGCCCCTCTTTGATAAATATATCTGGCAACGTTGGTGGATCCTACAAAACTTATTGCTTTAACCTCTGGATGATCAAGAAGTGCATCTACGCAAGATTTTCCACCATGGACGAGGTTAATTAGTCCTTCAGGAATATCAAGCTGATCGATTAATTCAAAAGCCTTCATCATTGTCAAAGGCACCTTCTCTGAAGGTTTAAGGATGAAGCTATTTCCGCATGCAATCGCATAGGGCAAAAACCAAAATGGAATCATGCCCGGAAAATTGAAAGGAGAAATGCAAGCACTAACTCCTACTGGCTGACGAATCATAAACTCATCAATACCTGAGGCGATATCTTCGGAGAATTCACTTTGAATTAGAACCGGAGTTGCACATGCTGTTTCTACATTTTCAATGGCTCGCTGAATTTCAGCTTTTGATTCAATAAAACTTTTACCACATTCCAATGTAATTAACCGCGCTATTTCGTCCAGTTTATCTTCCAGTAACTGTTTCAATTTATAGAGCGGTTGAACTCGCTTCATCACCGGGGTAGCACGCCACACTTTAAAGGCTGCAGAGGCAGCAGAAACAGCCCCTTCAACGTCTAATAGGGTTTTGTCCCCATAAGGAACTTTGGCTAGCACTTCCTGGTTAGCAGGATTCACAACAGCAATTGTTCCTGTTTCTTTACTTGAAACCCAACTTCCATTAATGTAATTCTTTAAAACTTCCATATCTTCTGAAAAATTAATTTTACTTCTATTCTAATTTTGCCCAAGCAAAATGTAAATCATTATAGTTATCACAACTAATATTATTGAGAGGTGTCGTGTATATTTCCATGGAATCATTTCCATATTTAGCGGAGCCGTTCGGATTGAATAATTCTTACGCGGATAGAAATACGAAACAACAAACATGAGGGCTACATTCAACACAAATTCAATTCCCCAGTTATGAATAAAGTGTATATCTATTTTAAGGATGAATGTGGTAATGATGTAATAGAACAATCCAAATAATAAGGCAACCTTTGCGCCAACAGCAGAAATCTTTTCCATATAAAAGCCAGCTAACATGATAGATGCGATTGGAATGAAAAATATCCCATTTAGTTGCTGAAGTAATTGATACAAACCTTCCGGCGCTCTTGCAACCATAGGAGCCGCAATAATAGCCGTAATAGCAAGAACTGACGATAGTGCCCTACCAATCCAAACTAATCTTTTCTCGGAAGCATCCTTATTAATCATCCTTTTATAAACATCAATACTAAATATGGTTGCCGCACTGTTTAACACACTATTGAAGGTACTTAAAACAGCACCCATTACTACTGCTGCAAAGAATCCTGTAAGACTGAGTGGTAAAACTTTCTTGATCAGCGCCGGATAAATCAGGTCCTGATTATCATACATGGAATCACCAAAATAATAGAATCCAATCACCCCAGGAAGTACAATAATTAATGGAACCAGAATCTTCAAAACACCAGTAAACAAAAGTCCTTTCTGTGCTTCTTTCAGGTTTCGTGCTCCCAACGCCCGTTGTATGATGGTTTGGTTCATCCCCCAGAAGTACAGCTGATTAATAATCAAACCTGTAAAGAGTACACCAAAAGGCATTACTGAATCTCTTTCCCCAATCACGTTAAATTTTTCGGGAGCGTTCTCATATACTTTTATAAGTCCTTCAATTGGGTTGCCACCACCGATACTTATTAAAGCAATAAGGGGAACCAGAATACCTCCGGCAAGTAAGCCAAAACCATTGATAGTATCTGAAAAAGCAACCGCTTTCAATCCTCCAAAGATTGCGTAAACAGAACCAATCACACCAATACTAACAACAGTAAGCCATAATCCCTCCGAACGTGTAATCCCCAAAACTTCAGAAACATCAAATATACTTTCAAGATTGATTGCCCCGGTATACAATACGATGGGCAATAGAGTCACCACAAAAGAAATCACAAGAAACAGAGCTACCAAACTACGTGTAAGCCCATCAAATCTTTTCTCTAGATATTCTGGAATAGTTGTCAAACCAAGCTTCAAATATCTCGGAATGAAAAATATAGCTGCAATTACCAAGGCAAGTGCAGAAGTAACTTCCCAGGAAATTACAATAAATCCATTCTTATAAGTGGAACCATTCATTCCAATTAGATGCTCGGTTGAGATATTGGTAAGCAACATGGATCCTGCAATAACAATTCCCGTTAGGCTTCTACCACCTAAAAAGTAGCCGTCTGAAGAATCCAGTTTTTCCTTTCGAAGTTTAAACCAGGTGTAAAATGCAACAAAAGCTGTAAATCCTAAAAATGTGAGTATAGTTAGCATGCGTAGTTAGGTTCTAAGTTTGTATTCTTCTAGTTTTCAGCATCTACAAAAAGTATTTCTGATTTTTCTTTTGAAGTACATAGTTTTCATACGCTTTTTGGACTGATTCTGAATTAGAAACTTCAGCGATTGGAACATCCCACCATGCATACCCGTAGCCTGCCATTTTTCTTTCGGGTACGGTCTTTATGTGTATTAAAGTGGTTTTATTCTCATTCTTAGAATTTGCTAAAGCCGTATTAAAAGAATCAATATCTTTTGCAGAATAAACTTTTGCTCCCAGACTTTCAGCATTTTTTGCAAAATCAACAGGCAATGGGTCCCCTTCTATCAAGCCTGTCTCTGAATTTCGATACGTGTATTTTGTACCGAACCCCTCGCTTCCTATCGATTTTGATAGGCCGCCAATACTGGCAAATCCGCCGTTTTCAATTAGAATAATGGTTAATTTATACCCTTCTTGCAAAGAAGTTACAATCTCAGATGGCATCATTAAATAACCGCCATCACCTAGAATAATGTAAATTTCACGTTCAGGGAATGCCATTTTTGCACCTAGTCCACCTGAAATTTCATATCCCATGCATGAATAGCCGTATTCGAGATGAAAGCCTTTTGAATTTCGGGTACGCCACAATTTATGCAAATCGCCAGGAGCGCTTCCGGCAGCACATAACACGACATCTTCCGGCTTCGAAAAATTATTAACTGCCCCAATAACTTCAGCTTGACTAGGTACTGCTCTTTCATCAGCCTGATAAGCCAATCTTACTTTTTCATCCCAGCTTTTATTAAAATCCGCAACTCTTTGACGATAGGCCTGATCAACTTTGTAATCCCCAACTTTCTCAATCAGCTCTTCTAAAATCGCCTTGGCATCTCCAGTCAGTGCCAATGCACTATGCTTGTGAGAATCAAATTCAGTAATATTTATATTAATGAACCGTACCTTTTCATTTTGAAAAGCAGTTTTTGAAGCGGTTGTAAAATCACTGTATCGCGTTCCAATCCCAATAACCAGATCAGCCTCGTTACTAATTGCATTTGCTCCTTCTGTGCCTGTTGCACCTGTCGCACCAAGGTTATGAGCATCATCATAAGGTAATGATCCCTTGCCTGCGAATGTCTCACCAACTGGGATTCCTGTTTGATGCACAAAATCTTTCAGGCTGGACTCTGCTTCACTATATATGACTCCTCCGCCAGCTATTATCATAGGTTTCTTTGACGAACGAATCCATTCTACTGCTCGTTTTATAGCATTAATATCTGCCCGTGATCTGGCTACATGCCACACTCGTTTCTCAAATAAGCTAATTGGAAAATCACACGCTTCAGCCTGTACATCCTGAGGAACACATAGCGTAACAGCACCAGCATCAGCTGGAGATGTTAACACTCTCATTACTTCAGGAAGAGCTGTTATTAATTGTTCCGGACGATTGATGCGATCCCAGTATTTTGAAACAGGTTTAAAGCAATCATTAACTGAAATATCTTGTGAAATAGCAGATTCCAATTGTTGCAAGACTGGTGCTACCTGTCGTTTTGCAAACAAATCACCGGGCATCAGCAGCACCGGAATACGATTTATAGTTGCACCAGCTGCAGCTGTTATCATATTTGTAGCGCCAGGCCCAATTGAGGATGTACAAACAAAAGTTGACAACCGGTTCTTCATTTTAGCATAACCAACGGCGGTGTGTACTGCAGCTTGTTCATTTCTCACCAAATAATATCTGAAATCCGGATTCTGCTGAAGAGCTTGCCCAAATCCAGCGAGGTTGCCATGTCCAAATATTCCAAAGCACCCGGCAAAAAATGCTTGCTCAACTCCATCTCTTTCAGAATACTGGTTCTTTAGAAATTCGATGGTAGCCTGAGCAACAGTAAGTCTTTTCGTTTTCATAAGATTAGAATTTGTGGATTACAAAAAGTTCTGATTCGGTATGATTTGAAATATTAAAAGCCTCCTTTTGATTCTATGAATGCTAAAATCTCTTTTTCAAATGGAGTAAAGTTTGCGCACCCCAACTGTGTTACAACGTGGGCTCCACATGCATTTCCCATCCGACAGCATTTATATAAACCCCAACCTTTCAGGAATCCATAAATGAAACCGGCAGCAAAAGCATCGCCAGCCCCCAAAATATTAACAACTTCTACAGGGAATCCAGGAACGGGCTCAACTTTACCATCTGGAAGATAAATGATGGCTCCTCGTGATCCGGTTTTCACAATCAATGCATCAACACCTAGCTTCAAGATCCCGGCTATCGCTTCATTTAGGTCTCCTTTAATTTCTGGTGCAGAGATCTGTTGATGGCTGATGCTTAGTTGCGATTCATCCGAAAGATACGCGGCAAGAATTTCTTCCTCTGTACCTAAAACAATGTTTACATTTCGCATAAAAGCTCTGACAGTAACTCCAAAAGCACGAATATCGTGCCACTGATCAGCTCTAAAATCGAGATCAAGCATCACTGGAATTTCATTCTTTTGTGCAATTTCTGCAGCCAAAAAAGCAGCACTCCGGGTTGGTTCGATATTTAAAGCTGTGCCGGAAACCTCTAGTAATCTGGATTGCTCAATGCCAGCTTTTAATACCTGATCAATATTTATTTGAGAGTCAGCGCAATTGTCACGATAATAAACTAACGGGAACCGATCAGGCGGTTCTATTCCCAAAATAACAGCAGAACTTCTGGTCCCTTCAATGACACGGACATTCTCGGTAGCAACTTTTTCATTTTCCAAAAAGTTAAGGATGAAATCTCCCACTTTATCACGCCCGACTCCCGAAAGTAACGAAGCTTTCAATCCAAGGCGACTGCAGCCGACGGCAATATTTAAAGGCGATCCTCCTACAAAAGCATGAAATCCCGGTATATCTTCAAATCTGCTTCCCACTTTTTGTGAATACAAATCAATCGAAGATCGGCCATAAGTAATTACGTCGTATGTTTTTTCCTGGTTCGTCATCTTAGTTATTTCGTTTATTTGTTATTCATTTCGGCAGTTACAAGTGGAACTCTTGGATCTAAGCCTTTCCATGAATTATAAATCCATTTATGATCCGGATCATCCGTATTGGCAAGCGACTGGTCACTTCCTGTCAGGAAGTTTAAATAGTACACATTGTAACCATGTCCTGCAGCTACCGGATGATAACCTTCCGGAACAAGGACAACATCGTTATTTCGAGCTACTGCAATTTCATCCAGACTGCGGTCATCATTGTATATCTGCTGAATTGCATAACCTTGTGGCTTGTCAATTTTGTAGAAATAGGTTTCTTCAAGGCATGCTTCAATCACATTTCCGCTGTCATCAACTTTCCGATTGTCATGCTTATGTGCAGGAAAAGAGCTCCAGTTTCCGGAAGGAGTGTAAACTTCAACACAGACCAGGCGATGACAATCAAATCCAGGTTGCAATAAGCTGTTTATTTGCCTTGTTGCATTATCTCCTCCCCTTATTTCGATGGCAGCTTCTTCCGGACGCTTAAAATATGCCGGATGATCTTCATTAGTTTCGCACCATCCATAAGCGATATCCAGCATATCACTTTCAGCTGTCAATTCAAATTGAGTGTTGCGTGGCAGATACAATGAATGAGCGATCCCACTAAAAACATCTTTTCGTCCATTGACGGTTTCCCAATTTCCTTTCTCAGTTTTCACTGAGTAATTTCCACCCAATAGGATGATCGCGTATTCATTTTTACCAGTATTATCAATCCATTTCTCACCCTTCTTCATTAAGCGGGCCTGAAAATTCAGATACTGCCAGTTCGTTTCCTCTTTCAAGACACTCTGGTATATTCCTGATTGAGAAACGGGTTTGGCTAAAAGTGGATATTTCTTATCTCGTATCATGATCAAATTATTTTAATTCACTTGCTTTTCCTATTGCCTTTAGTAGTTCAAATTTTTCGAGATTAAAATCCTCCAGCTCCTTCATATATGTTCGTCCAGGAACAACCGGATCAAACTGAGCTGGCGAATGCTTGAAAAATTCGCGATGCACACGAGCCCAAATTAAACGAGCATCTGTAGCGATATTTATTTTACAAACGCCATATTCTATCGCTTTTTGCAATTCTTCAGTAGAAACTCCTTTTGCATCCACACCAAGTTGTCCTCCAGCTGCATTGATTCGTTGAATTTCATCGAGATTCACAGCTGATCCTCCATGTAAAACCAATGGAAATCCGGGCAACCGGTTTTGTATTTCCTCCAAAATATCAAACTGAAGCCCCTGCCCTCCTGAAAATTTATAAGCTCCATGGCTGGTCCCTATAGCAATTGCCAAACTGTCGCATCCTGTTTGAGCCACAAAATCTTCAACTTCTTCGGGTTGAGTGTATTTTTTGTGCTTCTCATCAACAGTTAAATCATCTTCAACACCGCTAAGTACGCCTAGCTCTGCTTCAACCGTAATATTCTTGTCATGAGCAAATCGCACAATCTCTTTTGTATGCGAAACATTGTCTGCAAAGGTTTCATGCGAAGCATCAATCATAACAGAATTATATCCACCAGAATGAATACAAGCCACTGCATGTTCCATATTTCCGTGATCAAGGTGAATTGCAAAAACAGCACTGGGATAAATTTTAGATGCTGCAGAGATCATCGACAACAACATTTCAGAGCTCGCATAATTTCTTGCCACAGGAGTTGTTTGAACAATAAATGGTGCATCTGCTTTCTGAGCTGCACGAAATAAAGCATGGATTTGCTCCATGCACCAAACGTTTACTGCAGCAATTCCATATTTGCCATAACTGTTTTTGAATATTTCCTTGGTAGAGACAATCATTATATGATATACAATAAGTTAGAACTGAAATCCGAATGAAATTTAGTTCTTTATTTAGATTGATTCCAAGAAAAACACCAAAAATGTTTATGCAAAGGTTTGCATAAATCAGCTATAGAAATATAAAAAACAGAAAATATATGAATACCATTTTCTACCTTGACGACCCTCTGATTATCAATTCGGGAAAGAGTTTTTCCACCCGAATTTTGGAAATATCATTATCCGTCTGAATACGTTTCATTAGGATTCTTGCCGACAACATTCCTAATTCATACGTTGGTTGCCAAACGGTGGATAAAGAAGGTTTAAAATAGCAGGAATGGGGATCATCGTCAAATCCGATAACAGAAATTTCATCGGGTATCACAATGCCCGCTTCTTTTATTACATACATTGCACCAATAGCAACGCCATCGTTAATTGCAAATATCGCATCAGGACGTTTTGGAAGTGCAAGCAATTTTTTAGTTAAATCAATTCCGTGCTCGGGAGCAAATCCATTGGTTTCCACAATATATTCATCTCGAACTGGAATTCCATACGTTTTCAATGCGTTCTTATACGCTTCAAGCCGGTGCTTTGCAGTTGACAAGATCGAAGGTCCGGCAATATGAGCAATTCTTCGACATCCAGAATTAATTAAATACTCAACAGCTTGGTATGCCCCCTGATACTCATCAACAAAAACTTTATCCACTTCAATTTCTTCACAATCACGATCAAAAATTACCAATGGGATATTGCTTTCTTTCAGGATCTTAAGATGATCAAAGTTTTTTGTTTCAGAAGAAGGTGAAATCAGAAAACCATCCACCTGAATAGAAGTAAATGTGCGAACAATAGACATTTCCTCTTCATACGATTCATTGGATTGTCCAATAATCATATTTACTCCCAATGGATTTAGCAAATCCTGAATTCCACTTATAATCGAAGAAAAGAAATGGCTGGTAATTTCAGGAACAATAACGCCAATAGTATTTGTCCGCTTATTTAGCAGATTCAATGCCAATAAATTAGGCTGATAATTGAGCTTTCGGGCCAGTTCAATAACAGCATCACGGGTTTTTGCGCTAATTGCAGGATGATTATTTAATGCCCGGGACACTGTAGATGGAGAAACATTTAACTCCCGGGCAATTTCAGTTATGGTTGTTCGTGATTTCATTTAACACTTGTCAAAATAAAATCTAAACCTATGAAACTGTTAACTAAAACTATATGCTCCCAAACATTTAAATTGAAAAAAAAATCAGCTTCTTGCTCCAATCGACTTTCTATTTCAACAGATCATCAAGTTCTGACATTCTAAAAAATACAGTTGCCCCTAATTCTTGAAGTTCCATTTTGTTTGAATCATTTGCATAAGCGTAGACTTTAAAGCCTCCGTTCAAAGCGGCTTTAACTCCAGTAATGCTATCTTCTATTACGGCACAATCGTTTGGTTTAAATCCCATTTGTTC
The DNA here is from genome assembly GCF_052690465.1 of Sunxiuqinia sp. A32. Taxonomy (NCBI): domain Bacteria; kingdom Pseudomonadati; phylum Bacteroidota; class Bacteroidia; order Marinilabiliales; family Prolixibacteraceae; genus Sunxiuqinia; species Sunxiuqinia sp. A32. The sequence continues at coordinate 184,332 of NZ_JBQYLI010000008.1, read as the reverse complement.
TGCCACATATAAGTAAATATCAGGCTCGGGTTTCCAGCTTCCAATATCGTAACAGCTATAAATGGCACCATCAAACCATTGAATAAGATTTGTGGTCGTAAGATTCCTTCTAATCTTTTCAGCCGGCCCACTGGAAGCCACAGCAACTGGGACTGTTATATTTTTTAATATTTCACGAACACCCTCAATAGCCTGCAATTCTGTTCCAAAAGCCTCATACGATCGTCTCCTAAATTCTGATTCAAAATTGTCAGGTAATTTCTTTCCAACGATTTCTGTGAAAAAATTCAGATTCTCTTTCATCGAAGCACCTGTGATTTGGTCCAAAATAGTTTCAAACCTTAGATTACATCCCAGCTCTGAAATCATCTTTTGAAAAACTTTGGCCGATATCCGTTCACTATCAACTAATACTCCATCACAATCAAAAATTACACATTTGTATTTCATAAAAACAAAATTACTTAAAAATGCAAAAAGCACTTAACTTTCAAATTAAGTGCTTTTCATTAATCGTAGACCTTGAAATGTTAAGTCTATTTCGTATAAATATTTAGTTCTTTACCCTTGAGCATGTCGTCATAATCTACAAACCATCCCTTGAGCGGTTCTTCACCAATGGTAATTTTATCAATATTTTTACCATTACCTTGTTTTACGATTGTGAAGATCTGGCCGTCACCAATCTCCATCTCAATTTTGTCAAAAATTGGCACAGACACAATGTATTCAGGATCTGCAGGTGAGTATGGGAATATACCCAACGCGTTAAAAACATACCATCCAGTCAGAGATCCTTGATCATCCATTCCTGGCAATGCAAGTCCTTCTGGTCCCATTCCAAAGTAATCTGCCAAGAGTTTATCCAGAATAGCCTGTGATTTTTCCGGTTTATTTAAGAAGTAATAAAGGTATGGATAATTGAAGTCGGGCTGATTACCCATACAAAACTGTCCGATGAAACATGAAACATTATCGATAGCATATCCTCCCCAAGGAATTGAGAAGAGTGAATCCACTTTCAACTCAAATTCTTCAGGGCTCTTAAACAAGCCGATAAGTCCCTCGGTATCATGCGGCACAAAAAATGTAGACTGCCATGCATTTGCTTCGCGGTACATAAATTCATAATATGGATAAAGTGGATCAAATGGTGTTACCCATGTACCATCAGCAAGACGGCCTCTCATAAATCCAGTTTGGGCATCGAACACATTCTTGTAGTTCTTACTTCTTCCCATCATCGTTTTGTAGGTATCCGTATCACCAAGCTCTTTGGCCAACAGTGCAATTGAATAATCCGAATACGCAGATTCGAGTGTTTTAGTAGTTCCTGCAGTTGATACAGTTTCGGTTACAGGATTCTGAATATTTTCTTCCGGCACGAAACCAAGTTCCAAATACTTAGCATTGTGTGGTCTCGCCCCCCTTACACCGTCTCCGGTTGGAGTATTGGCGTTGTTAAGCATTAGCTGATAGGCTTTCTGCACATCATAATCCCTTACGCCACGCAGATAAGACCCGGTGATAAAAGTTGAAGCAAAATCGCCGTGAAACGAAGTAGGCAGGAATCCTGAATTCTCGCCACTGAGGATTATGGATTTAATAATATCACTACTTACATCAGGCAAGAGCATGTTGAGGAGGACGAGTTTAGTACGATAAGTATCCCAGAAATTAGGGCTTGTATACGTTTCGAACCCCGGTTTTATTACCTTTCGTGCTGACGCCGGAGATCCGCCAGGAGTTCTCCTTTTTCTTTCCCAAACAGCTAGTTCACCATTAACATCGCTGGTGACGTTCGATTCCCAAAACTGCCTGTATAGGCACGAATAGAACATCTCTTTCTGCTTGTCTGTTCCACCGGTTACCCTTATTTTATTCAGGAGTTTTTCCCAACTCTCATCGGCAGCTTTGTAAACTTCATCGAAATTTTTGTCGGCTATTTCTTTTTCGTAGTTGAGTTTTGCATTTTCAGCGCTTACACTCGAAATACCTATTTTAACCTCCAACGGCGAGTCTGAATTTTCGAAACTTAAAATAGGGATATCAATATTACCTGTAAGCTTTCGCTGACCACCAGCGCCTTGTCCACTGGGCGGAATGTCGGGCTGATTGGGATTACGTTCGTAAATATCAATGCTTTTGATCTTTTCGCTTACTACGGCGTAAAAATGGAGTCCACCCTGTTTCCCGGTAACAACGTTCTCACCAGCCTGGTCGATTTCCCAACTACTGCTGCCACCTCCTGCATGCACAAGGTCGAAAGCAAGTTTTTTATCCTTCCCGCCGAGATAAGTATATTTATGATACGCACACCTAGGAGTGGCTGTAAGCTCGGCGTTAATATTATACCGCTCCAGCAGAACCTGATAATATCCGGGATGCGCCTCTTCGTTTGAATGGCTAAAGCTCGAAGCAAAATCATCAGCAGTAAAATCATTACCTTCAAGTGGCATAATTGGGATATTAAGTCTTCCCCACTGCGTTCCGCTTGTTTGTGCGATTGCTTTGATTGTATTCACTTCATATTCGTAACCGCTACCACTTCCGTAAGTTGTAACCGGAATTACCTGCACCATTCCAAATGGTACAGTTGCCGCTGGTCCTAAAAGGCCATTCCAGGTTCGCCAAGGCGGATTATAACCAAGGTCAGCAGAGTCAGTCAGAACAGTCGTTCCGATCAGTGGGTTTACGTAACTCGTAAGATGAATTTCTGGCTGAGCACAGCCAAAAGCAAGCAACATGAATCCTGCTATTAGAAATCTACAAAATCTGTTCATGTGTTTATTAAATTTAGGTTTAGTAATTTATATATATAACTCGTATAGTGCTATTCGTTTCTAAAGAATTACTTGACTATTTTATATCCAAATTCGCAAAATTGCGTCACTACTCTCTACGGATTTTTATTGGAATAGAATCAGTCTAAAAATAAATCGACCAGAGTTAAATATTAACAATTGTGAAGTTTATACCCTCAAACCTTTGATGGAAAAAAGAGAGAAATGTGCGAGTTGAAAACGTTTGTCGAGAATAATGAATATTAATGTGCATTGTTAAAGTGTTTAAAGTGTGTGTTAATTAAGTTTCTTGTGCTTGGTGCAAAAAATGCTTGCGAATCAATAATAGCCATCAATTATTTGACCAGAATAACTTTCTTCAACTAGATTTCATTCGCATTTGTAAAACTAAACATTTGCATAATAAAACGCAATATTATAAATACACTGACATTTTTTGCAGGGGTTTTAAGCACTGAATTTTTGATTTTGATCTATTCCATCACGTCAGACTTGAAAGAGATATTGGAAGTTATGGGCATATTTCAGGAAGCGTACTTTAGTAAAAAAGTTTTTGCTGATTTAAACGAAGGTGAACCAATATCTTACTAATTCGCTCCAAGGTATTCATCGTAGAAACCTATGGATGAAAAAAATTCACGCTTAATCATTGTTCATCACCTTCTCTAATATTATACAAACCACAAGAATGCCGAACGATGTACATTTTACCCCATTTCAATAATGACTCATTCTTTCAGTATTAGTCCAATACCAACAAGAAGGAGGCTGTTGTAATGACAGCCTCCTTCTTTCAATTACTTTAACTTTTCTGGCGATAAACGCAAGGTGTAGGTGAAGTCACCTCCCTGATCATTGCCCGGATAAGGAACTTCGTAGTGTGGCAGACAAGAGTCGGAGAAACAACTGTTGTTACCAATACCACGTTGCCAATAGTCGAAATGAGCAAACACTTTTCCATTGCGGGTAAGGTCGGCCCAATGTAAACGCTCGTATTGAACATGATGGTTCCATTCCAATTCATCGTAATGACTAAGTGAGAAGGAAACCATTCCCTGAGTCTGAACACGCAGGTTTACCTTAGCATCTTTATTGGTAAGAATAAGTTCGCGTAAGTCTTGGCGGTCGCCATACGATTGCGGATGAACATACTGTTCAACCATATCATCAACGGTAGTGGTATAGCGTCCCAGGTATGATCCTGTCTGACGGTCTTTGTAGTTCGACCACGGACCTTTTGCGTAGTATTCTACGCCTTCAAAACCTTCGGCAAACTGCATTCCCAAACCAAGGCGACGAAGGCCTCTGCGTTGAGGATCGAACGTTACTTTCATATCGATTGTACCATTAGGATAGATAGTGTAATTAACGGTATAATTGGCTTTCCAACCGGTAGCTGCCATTGAAATAATGGCATTATTGCCCTGTTTGCTGAGTTTGGCTGTGATGTTATGACCGGTGATACCCGTAGCTCCATAATCATATTTATGGTCGCCGCCGTCTCCGTTGTTTTTCTCATATTGTTTACCTTCTGTATCGTTGTCAATGCGACGGAAGTCGTTGTATTCGGGTGCACCGGCAATCAGCTCCTGTCCGCTGAAAATGTAACTTTTCAATGCGCCATTCTCGTCAAACTCTACAACAAAATTATCTCCAGCAACTTTATTGCCGGTAACGCTAAGGTTTCCTTTGGCACTGATGGCTGGCAGATCACCACGTTTCGTTACAACAAATTGCTCATCGGCCAGTTGATAGCCGGCCTTTGCCCACGCTGTTGCTTCTTTTAAACAAAGTCCTACAATTACGGTGTATTCAGAACCGCCGTTAGCAATTTTTTTGATTGGCAGGTTTATGATACGCGATTCTCCCGATGGGATATCCACTTTTTTCACCTCACCGTCTTCAATTAAACGACCGTCTTTACGTACCTCGTACGTCAGGTAAAACATATCCGCCAGGTTGTTGAACGGATATTTGTTTTTGATGGTTACCTGCTTATTGTCTACTGTTAATCCAGAGAACTCAACGTATTGATATACCTTTTTTATTTCAGTCAGTTTGGCTGTCCAGGCACGATCAGGCGTTACAATACCATTATTCAGGAAGTTACCCTGAAAAGCGTGATCATTATAACGGCCGGGATTATTGATTACAAAATCATCGTAGTCATAACCCGATCCCCATGCATGAAAACCGTTTTCGTCAACTAACTTTCCTTCTTTAATTCTAGCAGGATCGTATATCGATTGATCAACCCAATCCCAAACACAAGCACCAACGATACCGTTACTGCTTTCGATGACCTGCCAATAATCAACCAGGTTACCCACAGCTTGTCCCATGGCATGTGCATACTCGCAAATGAAAAACGGTTTCCCGTCTCTTCCATTTGCTAAACTCTTTGCGCCATCAACGCTGGTGTACATTTCGGAATGCATATCAGAACTACTTCCGTTACCATGACAGTGAATATATCGATCGTCCAGTGTTTTAAGCACTTTATAGGCCTCATCCAGGTTATTCCCGTGTCCATTCTCGTTACCCAACGACCAGAAGATAACACTTGGGTGATTGCGGTCGCGAAGTACCATTCTTACATCACGGTCAACAAAAGCATCGCGCCAATCCGGATTTCTTGTTAAACTGTTGTTACCGTGACATTCAAGATCTCCTTCATCCATAACATACAGGCCATAGGCATCAAACATATCGTACATTTTTGCCTGACGCGGATAGTGACTGGTGCGGACAGTGTTAATATTTGCCTGCTTCATCAGGGTGATGTCTTTCAACATGGTTTCAACATCTACATAACGGCCGTAAAGCGGATGAGAATCGTGTATGTTTGTTCCCTTAAAGAAAATGCGTTTACCGTTGATGGTGAAATAATGGTTATCGCCATTATCAACCATTTTAATATTACGAAACCCATATTTGGTTGAGAATACCATTTCTTCTTTGCCGTTAGCCATTTGGCAAATAACAATTGTGTAGAGGTAAGGATTTTCGGTATTCCAGGGACTAAGCCCGCTCAATGTTTCGGTAGTAAGATTCACCTTTGCTGAGGCCTCAGAAACCGTAACAGTCTGTTCTTTTGAAGCAACAAGTTTGCCTCTAGCGTCCAATAATTCCAGTTTAAAGGTTTTGCTTGTTTTTTCATTATCGCGATTATCAATATCCAGAGCTACGTTTAGTAGTCCGCTTGTTCCGTCTTCGCTTTGGTTTTCAACAGTGATATAATGGTCGCGAACAAAAGTTTTTGGAGTAGCAACCAGGTACACATCGCGGTGAATACCACTTAAACGCCATTGATCCTGCCCCTCTAGGTATGAACCATCAGTCCAGCGAAATACACGCACCGATAGCTGGTTTGTGCCTTGTTTTGCGTAGTCGGTAATATCAAACTCGGCATCGTTATTTGCCCCTTGCGAGTAACCCACAAATTTCCCGTTTACATAAACTACCGCACCACTATACACTCCACCGAAATGGATGAATACGCGCTTGTCGTTCCAATTGGCAGGCAGATCAAAAGAGCGGCGATAGAAACCTGTGGCATTGTGATCGACAATACCGTGTTCAACGTGCCCTTCGCGTGCATAAGGCGGCTCGTTTATAAACGGATAACCGGTGTTGTTGTAGGTAGGTTTGTTGTAGCGGCTGTCCATTTCCCAGTTCATGGGTACCCTGATGTCGTTCCATTGACTGTCATTATAATCGGCCGCCTGAAATTCACTAGCACCGGGACCTTCTTTGGTACCTTTTACCCATTTAAATTTCCAGGTACCGTTCAGGTCGATAGTCATTGCCTTAGTGGGTGTTAGCCACGGCACATCGTAGTTAACATCTGCCTTCATGTCTGCTGCGGTAGCATAAGGGAAAAAGGTAGTGTGTCCTTCCTCCTTGTTAACAGCAAACACTTTTTCGTTCGAAATCCAACTGGTATCGAAATCTTTGGCTTTGTTTTCATCATTTTTGCTTTGTGCCATTACTGCGTTAAACGACAGCGTTAAGCATAATAAAATTTGATATAATAATTTTACTTTTTTCATTTCTATGATTTTTATAGATCAGTCTTGTTATTCATTTGTTAATGAGTAAGGGTAATCAGATTTGTCTGTACCTCTTTCCATGTTTGGGTTATTTGACATTTCGAAATTAATTGTTGCCCCTTTGACCAAATCTTCCTGAGTAAAATAGTTTTTGCTATAATCTTTACCGTTTACTTTCAAGGCTTCAATATAAACGTTATCTGCACCGTTGTTTTCGGCATTAATGGTAATTGCTTTACCGTTTTCCAGATTAATTTTAGCGGACTTAAACAATGGAGATCCAATAACATACTGATTTGCACCCGGACATACACTATAAAATCCTAACGATGACAGAACATACCAGGCAGATGTTTGTCCGTTGTCTTCATCACCACAATAACCATCGGGTGTTGGCTGATACAAACGTTCCATCGCTTCGCGAATCCAATATTGTGTTTTCCATGGAGTTCCGGCGTAATTATACAGGTAAATCATGTGCTGGATAGGTTGATTTCCATGCGCATATTGCCCCATATCAATCACCTGCATCTCGCGCATTTCGTGTACTAGGTTTCCTTTTGTATCGCCACCACCAAAAGTTGGAGGCATAACAAACACAGAATCCAGCATCGAAACAAAGGTCTCTTCATCACCCATCAGGTTGATCAATCCCTGGATATCATGAAAAACCGACCACGAATAATGCCAGCTGTTTCCTTCTGTGAAGGCATCCCACCAGCTTACAGGCTTAAAGTTTTCAGGAAACGAGCCATCTTTTTTGCGCCCACTCATCAGGTTAAATTTCTTATTAAACTGATTTTTATAGTTGTAACAGCGTTTCAGGTACACATCAAGTTCTTCCTGCGGACGGTTCAATTTTTTTCCCATCTGATAAATACACCAGTCATCGTAAGCATATTCCAGCGTACGTGAGGCATTGTCGCGAATATTTACATCGTAAGGAACATACCCCAAAGTGTTGTAATACTCAACTCCCAGACGACCCGACGAACCAACGGTTGGGTGAACGTGATTTGCTCCATACAACATTCCTTCATACATTTTTTCAGCATCCTCTTTTATCAATCCTTTCATAAAAGCATCTGCGATAACCGATGCAGAACCGTTTCCGACCATACAATCGCGATGTCCCGGACTTGCCCACTCCGGATAAAAGCCACTTTCGAGATAGGAATTGTACAGACCGGCTTGAATTTTTTCACCCATCGATGGATAAACCAGGTTTACAAAAGGAATTAAACTTCGGTATGTATCCCAGAATCCCATGTCGGTGAATAAATAACCGGGCAAAACCTCTCCGTTAAAAGGACTGTAATGAACCGTTTCTCCTTTTTCATTGATTTCGTAAAACTTGCGGGGAAACAGTAATGTGCGATACAAACACGAATAAAAAGTTCTTAAATGATCGATGTTATCACCATCGACTTCCACCCGGCTTAATACGTCATTCCAGACTTTCGCACCGGCTTCTTTTGTTTCATCGAAACTAGGTTTCAACTCTTTTAAATTCAGGTAGGCCTGATCGAGACTGATAAATGAAGAGGCAACCCGGGCGTGAACAACTTCGTCTCGTTTGGTTGAAAAACCGATAACACCACCGGCATGTTCAACTTCTGTTTCAAGCTCGTTCGTGTTGATTTCGTTGTTGCTTACAACTGCGGTGTAAGTAAATTCCTTATCAAATTCGATCACAAAATAGTTCTTAAAATTATCTGGTACTCCCCCACTGTTTTTGGTGGTATAACCAATTATTTTTTGTTCTTCGGGAATAATTTTCACGTAAGAACCTCTGTCAAAGGCATCAACCAGGATGTATGACATTTCACTTTCAGGAAAAGTAAAACGAAACATAGCAGCCCTTTCTGTAGGAGTTATTTCGGTTGTAACGTCATAATCCGAAAGATAAACCTTGTAATAGTGAGGTTTGGTAACTTCTGTTTTGTGCGTAAACCAACAGGCGCGTTTTTCCTCATCGAACTCTAATTTACCGGTAACCGGCAATATTGAAAACTGGCCATAATCGTTGATCCACGGACTCGGCTGGTGCGTCTGTTTAAATCCGCGAATACGATCTGATGAATAAGTGTAAGCCCAGCCTTCTCCCATTTTTCCGGTTTGAGGCATCCAGAAATTCATACCCCAAGGCATGGCAATTGCGGGATAAGTATTTCCATTGGATAATAAATAATCCGAATCCGTTCCCACGATTGTGGTTACATAGTTAAGAGGCTCATTTTTTTGTGCTTGCGCTTGGTATCCGACAACCATTATCACAGCGGCAATCACAAAGATCATTCTTCTGCTCATTGTAAATTATAAATTAAGTTGGTTTAAATAAAGCGACCGTAATTTTTAGACATTTCGCCCTTACGATACTCAAGAACGAAAGAAGTTAGAAATTAACTTCTTTCGTTTAATTAAGATTTACAAAATATAGTTATTAACCATATTTTGATATTCACACATAATTAGTTTCATTTATTTTTCACGAATTCAATTCGGAATGAGTACCCAATTGGGGCATTTTCAGGAATCATATATTTCAACAATGGTCGAGGTCCGCATGAAGCATTTCCCAGCCCTTGTTGCATACAATCCAAATTAAGGTAAACTTCTGGTTTTCGAACACCATCCAACGCAAAATCGTGTTTTGCAGTCCAGATATCCTGGTCGGTTAAATGCAATGCACTGAAACTTAAATAATCTTTCGAAATAACTTTCAAACCCACATTCTTGTCGTTGGTAATTGTAACCCATCTAATTTCTTCCCGGTTTCCCATACTTTGTGAACGCACGTAATGTTCGGCCTCCATCTCGGTAACTGTTGTTTGGTATAATCCGGTAAATGCAGATTGAATTCGGTCAATATAATTTTCGTGAGGACCATTACCGTACCATTCAATATTCTCAAAACCCTGTGGCAGTTGCATTTGCAATCCTAAACGTCTCACAATCGAACCATTATCAGGTTTTGTAAAGCTGGCATCCACATCAATGGTTCCATTTGCATACACTACATATTTCACCATATAAGGAATGCTAATATCTTGTTTCGAATGAATTGTAGCGGTGGTATTTACCAGCATGGTAACAAATTTACCACTGGCATCCGTTTTCCAAGTCAATAAAGGCTCATTATTCGTTGTTTCATAATAGCGTTGATCGGTAAACTTATCATTGCTTACACTTCTGTACCAATTTAAATTTAAGCCATTACCATTATAAATAAGTTCGTTTCCATCATATTCCAATGAAGTAAAAATACCGGATTTCGTATCAAAAACAGCTTTAAATTCAGTCGTCTTCATTACCAAATCATCTCCCTTAAGTTTTGCATCAATTGTTTCTAATTTTGCAAGATCAATCGTTTCAATTTTTGTGCGGGTATTTATGGCAAATTGCTCTTTAGCGACTTCATGACCAGCTTTCGCCCAACGTGTATCTGAGTTTAATTCCACATACACATTCAGGAAGTACTCATTTTCGTTATCAATCCGGGTTTTATATGGGACTTTGACAATTGCTTTTTGATTTGGCGCCAAGTCAAAATTATCCAACACACCCGATTCAACAGCAATACCATTTTTTAGAATTTCCCATTTAAAAGTGAATGCATTTAAGTTGGTAAAGTCATAACGGTTCAAAATCTCGATCTTCCCAGATCTTAAAGCTAAATCTCTGAATTTGATGTATTGATACACTTTTTTCGCTTCCAATAATTTGGCAGTCACCCGGCGATCAGGAGTTGTCAATCCATTACAACAAAAGTCTTCGTCATTTGGCACATCACCAAAATCACCACCGTAGTAGTAATGATCTTTAGGTTCTCCATATTTATAAATGGCCTGATCTACCCAATCCCAAACGCAGCCACCAATCATTCGCTGTGATTTATTTTCAATATAATCCCAATACTCTGCCATATTTCCAGGAGCATTACCCATCGCATGCGCATACTCACATAAAAAGTAAGGTTTATCGGTATCTCGTTGGTCGAAACTGGCCATATTATCTAAGCCGGGATACATATGCGAATCAACATCAACAGCATCATTTTGCCCTTCGTAATGCACAGGGCGCGATGGATCCAGCTCCTTTGCCCTTTTGTACATAGCTACCATATTCCGACCAGCACCACTTTCATTACCCAACGACCAAATAATAACTGAAGGGTGGTTTTTATCCCGTTCAACAGCTCTAGTAATACGATCAATATAGGCAGCTTGCCAGCTCATTTTATCACTTAAACTTGAATTTCCGTGACATTCCAAATCGGCTTCATCAACAATGTACAAACCATAATAATCGTACATGGCATACATTTTTGAGCTGTTTGGATAGTGACTTGTCCTTACCGTATTGATATTGTGTTGTTTCATCATCAATACATCTTTCAACATCGTTTCAACCGGAATAGCACGTCCATAAACGGGATCGGTATCATGGCGGTTTGTTCCCTTTAAGAATACTTGCTCGTTATTGATATAAAGACGTTTGTTCTTTATTTCAACATTTCGGAAGCCAAATTTTGAAGACATCGCCTCTGTTTCCGCCCCATTTTCATCTTTCAATGAGACGATTACCGAATATAAGTTTGGATTTTCAGCCGACCACAGCATTGGATTCTCAACTTGTGCCTGCAACTGAAAGACCTTTTCTTCTTTGTTAAGATCATTTACTTTTTGCTCAAGCGTAACAACCTCGTTACCGGCAGGATCAAGTAAAGTAACTTCCAGTGTATTTGCTTTATTTATTTTACTTCCCAGATTTTTCACTGAAGCATCAACTTTAAAGAGAGCTGACTCATAATTATCGTTTGTAAATTCATTTTTCAAATGATAATCGCGAACATGTAGTTTTGGCGTTGCATAAAGAAATACATCGCGGTGAATACCACTCAATCGAAACATATCCTGATCTTCGAGGTAGCTGCCGTCACTCCAGCGAATAACTTCAGCAGCAATCATGTTCTCTCCTGTTTTTACGAAGTCGGTAATATTGAATTCCGCATCGTTGTTGGCTCCCTGACTATACCCAACTTTCTTTCCATTTACCCAAACTGAAAGGCCGCTATAAACGCCATCAAAATGAAGAAATACCTCTTTCCCATCCCAGCCTTCAGGAATATTGAAATTCCGACGGTATGATCCAACCGGGTTTGGCTCCTTTTCGTTTGTATATCCTTTTTGTGGTCGAATTAACGATGGCTTATTTAGAAACGGGTATGTAATATTCGTATAAATTGGAGTTCCATAACCATGCATCTCCCAGTTTGACGGAACTGGAATCTCGTTCCATGAAGACACATCATAGTTTGTCTTGTAAAAATCAGTTGGACGCTCCGAAGGTTGTTTTACCCAATGGAATTTCCAATCACCATTCAATGATTGATAATATTCAGATGTGGGAACTTCCCATGGAAAATTAAAATACTTATCTGCCTTCAAACTCGCCACATTGGGATATGGAATATAAGTATTGTGCCCCTCTTCCTTATTCACAGCAAAAATCTGTTCGTTCTCCCAATTATCTTTTCCTGTAAAGTTTTCAGGAGGTAGTTTCATCGAAGTAGGAACCAATTTCCATACAGCCTTTTGTTTTGATGATATATAAATCATCTTTCCATTCTGGTCGCCTTCAGAAGGAACTAGAAGCATCCCAGAATTAGCATGAGCAATAGAGAAAGTACCATTGGACAACTCTTGCAAATACCAATGCTGATTTCTATTTCCTCTGCTATATCCCCAAAGGTTTACCGGATATTTTTCGTCTTCTCCTTCAACCACATCCATTGATTTCAAATTGAAAGGACAGTAAATCAAATATCGGTTCCCTGCGGAAACAATACGCCAGTATTGCCCTTTACTCTTTTTTACATCTTTTCCGAGATAAATATGACTGGCATTTTGCTCAGTATTCAGATTATCAATTACCAAGCCCGAAGGACTAACAATTTTGTATAAAATATCTTCATTAATTTCCTGCGATTGACCGGGCTTTGTCGCCACCAGAAAAATAGCTAGCGCGCCTAAAAATAAAAATCGAATTTTCTGCATGTTAAAAATTAATTAGTTGTTTAAGTGGTTTTATAAAAATGTATCTTATTAACGATTGATCTATCTTTCATATTCATGAGTGATTATTCAGTCATGGATCACTTCCTTTTACTTGACAATTTTCCTCGCGTTCTGCTTATTCTGATCTGTTGTAAAATAAATCCCTTCTGTCTGATTTGTAATATCATGTAAGCCATTTTATAAATACACCGAAAGAAATAAAGAATTACTTCTTCCGATGTACTAGTAAATATTTTAAAATGGGATTTATAACTTGATGAATTTTCCTTGATGCCTGGAATTTTTCATTTCCACGACATATAAATATGTTCCACTGCTCAAATCACCAACCGGCAACTGTACCTGATTTGTCCCTTTTACGCACTGAATTCTTCTCAGTTCACTACCATTCAATGAGCAAATTTTCAAGATAGCATTCGGGTGACCTTCACTATAGAATGAAACATTTAAAGTATCATCTGCCGGATTTGGGAAGACTTTCATTTCTTCTTTTTTTTTTATTTGAGAGATATCTGTCGCAAGACTTTTCAGACTTTCAACTCTGAACGAATAATTATAATCGATATCCCCCGGCACTTTGTACTCAGAAAGCACATCCGGACCACAGCTGGCATTTCCCAAGCCTTTTTGCATGTAGTCAAGACATACGATTACCTCGTCTCGTTTAACTCCGTCCAAAGCAAAATCATGAACAGCATCCCACAAATCGCGATTGGTGAAATGCAGGGCGTTGAAGTTTAACTTTCCTTTTGAAGTAATCTTTACCCCTTCTCCTGATTGGTTTGAAAGATTTAACCATCGAACATCCTCCCTATTCCCGCTACTTTGTGACCGAACGTAATGCTCAAGCATTCCATCGACCGTATTCGAGTATTGGCCAAAATAAGCAGCAGCTTTTCGGTCAGCATAGTTCTCCATTGGACCGCGGCCATACCATTCAACACTTTCCAGGTCGGTTGACAATGCCATTTGCAGTCCAATACGGGGCATATCTCCTGTATTTGCAGTATTTGTAATTTTCACATCCACGTCAATAACACCATTTCCATAAATTGAATAGCTTAAAGTATATGGGAATATACCCAGGCTATTCGTTGCATTCATTTTGGCAACAACAGTTACCTTTTTTGAATCGGAAGAAGGAGAAACAGATAACGATTGCTTTGAAATTATTGACTCCGTTAACACCCTGTTTGAATTCTTATCGTTATTGATTTTTCTGAAGTAACTAAATTCAGGGCCTTCGCCATTAAAGATCATCTCTTTACCTGCATAAATTAAAGAAGATAAAGCTCCATTACTCTTGTCAAACGTTACACTGAAATCACCGCCTTCAATCAAATAAGCCGATGGTTGTTCTGAAACAACTAACTGACCTACAGAAGCAGTTGTAACTGCAACTGGCTCAATTCTATCAGTTAATCGAATTTGTTCTGTTGCAACTATATGCTCAGCAGGTGACCACGATGTTTCTTCTTTCATTTCAACTGAGAAATTCAGAAAATATTCACCTGTATCTGATAGATCTGATGAATAAGGAATTGTCAGATTTAAATCTGCACCAGCTGCCACGCCTGGCAGTTCCATGGAACCAGTTTCAATTGCTAAACCGTCCTTTACAAGTTCCCAATTCAGTTCAAACTGATCCAGATTGATAAAGCCATATTTGTTTTGAATAGTAATTTCTTTCTCAGAAATATTGGCGGCCTTTATTTTTATATATTGATAAACCTTTTTCACTTCCAACAACTTGGCTGTAACCTTGCGATCAGGCGTAACAACACCATTCAAACAGAAATCGTAATCATTTGGTGTATCGCCAAAATCGCTTCCAAAATAATATTTTGTTGGATCCTCACCGTATTTTATCAATCCTTGGTCCACCCAATCCCAGATACAACCACCAATTATGCGATTCGAACTTTCAATCAAATCCCAATATTCCTTAAGGTTTCCTGGAGCATTTCCCATCGCATGAGCATATTCGCAAAAGAAATATGGTCTGGAAGTATTAGATGCATCATTTCTAGCTGCATCAACCAAGTCAGGATACATTTGCGAATCAAAATCTGCTGCATTGTTCTTTCCTTCGTAGTGAATCGGACGCACCGGATCAATTGCTTTTGCCGCTTTATTCACTTCGAAAAAGTTTCTTCCGCTTCCACTTTCATTACCCATTGACCAGAAAATGACAGAGGGATGGTTTTTGTCTCTCTCCACCATGCGAACCATTCTGTCGACAAATGCAGGCAGCCAATCTGGATTATCGCTTAACGACTGATTTCCATGACATTCGATATCTGCTTCATCCATTATATACAATCCATAATAATCATAAAGTGCATACATTTTCGGATCATTCGGATAGTGGCAGGTACGGATGGTATTGATGTTATTTTGCTTCATTAATTCAATATCCTGAATCATGGATTCTACAGGAATTGCCTTACCAAAAATTGGATGCGTATCGTGACGGTTAACGCCTTTAAAAAATACAGCAGTGTTGTTTATATATACATGTTTGTTTTTAATTTCAATTTTCCTGAAACCAAATTTCGATGATAACACTTCAAGTGTATTATCCTGATTATCTTTTAAAACAACAATTGCTGAATACAAATTTGGAGTTTCAGCAGTCCACAATTTCGGATTGCTAATAGTTTCACTCATTGTTACTGTCGCTTCCTCACCTGCTGGAATTGCATCAATCGATTTTGAAGTTGAAAGCACTTCTGTTCCATTTTCATCCAAAAGAATAAATTCCATTTTAGTTGCTGCTGATGTTGACGTCTCATGATTCTGAATGGATGCTTTCACTTTAAATAGTGCAGAACTAAAATCATCACCATCAAATTCTGACTCGGTGAAATAGTCGCGAATACGCACCTTGGGTGTAGCATAAATGAACACATCGCGATGAATACCGCTTAAACGGAACATGTCCTGATCTTCCAGGTAACTACCATCACTCCAGCGATAGACTTCGCAGGCAATTGTATTTTCGCCAGCATGCAGATATTCTGTAATATTAAATTCTGCAGCATTATTTGCCCCTTGGCTGTAACCAACTTTTTGCCCGTTAATCCAAACATACATTGCACTATAAACACCATCAAAATGTAGAAAAACCTCTTTTTCAGCCCAATTAGCAGGCAAGTTAAAAGTACGACGGTATGACCCAACCGGATTGGGTTCTGTAGCATTTGTATAACCAGACTGCGACACAATATAAGGAGGCATGTTAGCATGCGGATACGTAATATTTGTGTAGATTGGAGTACCATATCCTTGCAATTCCCAATTTGATGGGACAGGAATTTCGCTCCATCCGGAAACATCAAAATCAGTTTTATAAAAATCAACCGGACGCTCAGAAGGTTGCTTTACCGAATTAAATTTCCAATCTCCATTCAACAACAAAAAGCTCGAAGAATTTGGTGTCTCCCATGGTCTTTCCCAAGTCGGATCGCTCTTTAATTCATTAATTGATGTAAATGGTATATACGTTACGTGTCCAGGCTCTTTGTTTATTGCAAAAATGGATTCATCTTCCCAATCATGATGTTCTCTCTCTCCCACCAATTCGATTTTCCACTGCTGATATTCACTCTCCGGATTGGCTGTATACTGACACAAGTATCCATCACTTGATACTTTTCTCCAATCAAGGTTTTTACCGCTTGCCTCATTGGTCAAGGTGTAAAAACTTCCGTAGTAAGTTAGCTTCCATCGCTGATTTTCATTCCCGGAATTGGCACTCCATTGAACCATCTTATTGCCATCAGCTGTTGAACCAGCCGAATTATCCATATTCTTATTGCTTTTTCTGTTTGTCAGTGTATAATATCCCTGACCAGTTTCAGTAAGCATCCATTGCTGGTTGAAATTATCAGCAGCATTATCAGACTTCAAGTCAAAAGTGCCATTGTTATCCAATGAACCATTATTATCAATAGCCTGTCCGTTAATATTCACAATTTTATAGATATACTGATACTCTGGCACAACAGCTTCAATCCTTGAATTTACGTTCCAAACTCCCCATTGTTGACTTGTGGAACCACTATTCGCAGCTTGTTCGCAAATTACACCATCACCAAACGACAGATCCTGCAAATCAAGATAAAGTGAACTTGATTTATTAATCAGTCCATTAAAATAAGGATTCTCATCACTTTTTTTCCAAAGTTGACTATCTGAATTATCAGGATGAGCAAGTTGCACTACTTTGTCATTTTGTGAAGAGCCAGCAGTAATTGCTTTTCCATTTTTCATATTAATGAGCTGAAAATAAGAATCTCCCTTATCCACTAGTTCCCATTTCTGACTTTGTCCTCCAGTAAAAGAACTTTGCTCCACTGCGAGAATAGATTCATCACTTTGTGCAAATTCAAAAGCATCAATAATAATTTCATAATCGGTAGCCTGATCGCCTGTAGAAAGTATTTCAAGCGTATGCTCGCCATATGGAAGCAGTTCAGTTTCGTATAACAAAGCATCAAACTCAGTTCCTTCATAACATGCTACTTTGGTTACAAAATTACCATCGACCCGAACCTCTGCTTTATCCAAATCTCCCC
This sequence comes from Sunxiuqinia sp. A32, assembly GCF_052690465.1. Classification (NCBI taxonomy): domain Bacteria; kingdom Pseudomonadati; phylum Bacteroidota; class Bacteroidia; order Marinilabiliales; family Prolixibacteraceae; genus Sunxiuqinia; species Sunxiuqinia sp. A32. The sequence continues at coordinate 166,816 of NZ_JBQYLI010000008.1, read as the reverse complement.
TTAAAAAGCCATAATAGCGTGCTTTTACTCCTGTAAAAGTAAATTTTGCTGAAGCCCCCTGTGTAGTAGAAAAGTGTTCCGTTCCCTGAAATCCTGGATTTCCCTGGAAAGTTCCCCATCCCCCGGTATACTCAACCGCTTCATCTGTATCATCAATCTTTTCCCAGTTTGCCAATACATTTTCACCTACTCCAAGTACTTGACCACTGTACTTATTGTAGATATATAAAGGATCATCAGGAATCATTTGACTATTTCCTGTAAAAATTGAACAGGAACTAATCAAAAGGAATAACATCAAAAATAATTTGTGTGTGTGTGCCATAAATTAAGTTTAATAAAATTATTGCAATTATTTTCCAGAGAATATCGCTTACGCCACATTGATATTCACAAGTAAATATTCTTATTTAATTAGTGTTTAAGCTAAATTATTCTTTGTATTCATCTTCTAATCAATATCTTTTAAAACACATACAATTCTGCCAAATGGACGTATTTTACATCACCATATGTCGACAGAACTGTTAGTTTAATAAATCTGGCATCTTGCATATCACTAACAAAAAATTGCTGTTCTGTTTTAACATTTGCAAGTTGTATATTATGAATGTCGATCCATTGCTCACCATCATGACTAACCGATATAAGTATATCTTTTGGTTTCCCGGATTGATTTGATTGCCTTCCAATAATTGATAGTCCGTGTACTTTTTGTACTTCTCCCATATCAATAGCAATCCAATGAGGGGGAGTAGCAAAGCCACCAAACCACTTTGTATGCCAAAAGGAATAAATATTATTATCGAATGCTGACATTCCAACACCTCCATTTAAAGGTCCCTCATTTGGTTCCTCAGACGATACTCCTAAAACACTCCAATGGGAACGATCGTATTTTGGGAAATTTTCAAATTCAAGTACAGCTTGAATCAGAAAATAGGTAGTCTTAAGGTCCTCATTTATTATGTACTCCGAATCTGTTTCACGGATACTTACCGGTAACAAATATGTTTTAAATAATTCAAGACCGGATTGAGGATTAATCTCAATATGTAATGGAATTGTTGAAACTTCACCAGCTGGTATCACTGCTACTATGTGACTCAATTCATAACTTTCAGCAGGTAATATCGGGTAGTTCGTTTCATTTTTCAAATTATATGTATCCACTAAATTTTTGTCAACACTAAATTGAACTTGAATATCATTCGACGGATAACCATAGCCACCAAAACTTGCACCATAAGAAATCAACTGAACCGAATCAATCATCTGAAGAGTTACAACATTTAATTTCCCCACAGCAGCTGACATATAAATCCTACTATATTCATCTGGATCACCTCCTGGAATTTCAATATTATCCTTACAGCTCACGCTTAAAAAGCATAAGCTTACAAAAAAAAGATAGAGATATATTGACTTCAGATTCATGTCATAATAGTTTAATCTTACTTCTACCCTAATTTTACCATCCCGGATTTTGAACGATTAAATTAGCTCGATCCATCTCATACTGTGGAATCGGCCACCAGTAATATTCATCTTTCCACACATGTGTTGAAGCAACAACACGCTGATAAAATTCCTCACCATTTTTATCAATTCTCATTCCATGCATCTCACCCATGTTTTCTTTGGCAACTTTCCACCGTCTCATATCAAACCACCGATGAGTTTCAAACGCTAATTCAACTCTGCGCTCCATTCTGATTTTCTCAATTAATTCTGCTCCGGAAACAACAGGCAACGCCCCAACGCCAACTCCATATTGAGGTATTCCTGCACGTTCTCTAATTAAATTAAGATAACTTAAAGCTTCTGTCTCAGCCGCGCTTCCGCCATACTCAGCTAATGCTTCAGCGTAATTCAAGTAAACCTCACCCAATCGAATCAGAACCAATGGTCTGCTTTTATATTGCCCAGCTAGCCGGTTTGTTTCCGAAGACACATTCTTATAAACAAGGTAACCAGTATGCGTATAATCTTCACCACCAACCTGCTTACCATCTACGCCACTATACGTAAAATCAACTGTTACAGAATCGGAAACAATAGATCCACCCTTATATTTTTGTCCGTTGTATATTATAGAAGCATAAAATCTAGGCTCCCGATCCACATACATATTTGAAATATTATTTGTAAAACCACTTTCTGAGTATAAAGGGGATTCATATATTGATTTCCCATCTTTCATAAAGTAAGCATCAACCATTTCCTGAGTAGCGCCAACACCACTCCATCCTCCGGCTCTCCGAATGGAGCAATGCACATCCCAGGCTGCCTGATTATTGCTTTTTCTGGCAAAAATACATTCCTGGTTCCATGGTGTAAGCAAAATGTCTCTTTGTGTTTTAATGAGATCACCACCAGGATCTTTATAAAGTTGATAAACATCCAAATCAATTACTTCTTTTGCTGCATCTGCTGCTCGCTTCCATTTTTCCCTATCGTAAAACAATGATATCAATGGTTCATTTTCCAAGTTTCGAAAACTTGATAATGACGAGTTTCCATTGTAAAGTGGACTAGCCGCATACAACAACAATCTCGATTTAATAGCAAGTGCAGCCCCCTTGGTAGCACGCCCATAATCCTGATCCTGAGCGGGAACAATTGGAAGTTGCACAGCTGCTGAATCCAATTGACCAACGACATAATCTACGCATTCATTAAATGAACTTCTAGGAAGCATCAAATCAGCGACGGGAATATCGGCAGCCAATATGTCGTTTCCAATAAGAACAACAGGACCATATTGACGCATCAGCATAAAATAAAAATAAGCCCTTAAGAAACGTGCTTCAGCTTTGTATTGATCGACAAGATGCTGTCCACCTACCCTCAGTAATTCATCATTTGCATCAATGTGATTGATAAAATATGTAGCAGATCTAATTCCATTATAAAAATGAGACCAAAAGGTAAATGGAGCACTTGTAGCATTCCAGTTACCAATTGTTATTTGATAGATGTCATGCTTAGCCCAAGCCACATCAACTTCGTCAACACTGCCTGTCCATGGATTCCCATTCCATTGATCTGATTCATCTCGGATATAGTTATAAATATTCGCCAAATACTCTTCCGATGTATTTTTTTTCTGGAAGACCTCTTCAATCGTAAGACGATCATCGGGAATCTCGTCCAAATAGTCATCACATCCGTACAAAGCGATAATTAATACACTTAGGCAAATCAGAAACTTATATTTCACAACCGATTGATTCATTTCCGTTTAAAATTGAAAATCAAAACCAAAATTATATGTCTTCACCAGTGGGTATTGTGCACCCTTTCCATCACCAAGTTCAACATCCCACATCTTAAAGTCACTAAATGTCGCGACATTATAACCGATAGCATAAATTCTAAAATTCGAAAATCCAACTTTTTTTGTCCAGCCATCTTTCGGGAAAGTATAGCTTAACTCTATATTTTGCAGTCTAACAAATGCGCCGTTTTTAATCCACCAACTACTATTATCATAGTTTGAATTTGAAGTTGAAGGATATGTCAGACGGGGATAGGTTGGGCGAGGATTTTGGTTTTCGGGAGTCCACCGATCCGTAATGTTACTAAAAAGATTACCTCTTAATCCTTCCAGACGAAAAGGTTGAAGCCCCTCTCCATTTAGGGAAATGTCTACATTTCCGATTCCTTTAAACCAAGCTCCAACAGCAAATCCTTTGTAATTAACAGAGGGACCGAACCCGAATACCATTTCCGGTAAAGAACCATATCCTATCGGGCCTTCATCGTAGCTATCAATTTTACCATCTCCATTTAAATCTTTGTACTTGATATCGCCAGGTTGAATATCTCCGGTTTGAACTGCACTGTTCGCAATTTCTTCTTCACTTACAAATAGACCGATTGCTATTTTGCCAAACCGCTGTCCCAGTTTTCTTCCAATTCTTTGTTGCCAGGGATATGGCCAGGGAGCATTTGCATTTTCAACAACAATTGCACGATTCCATGTGAAATTACCCCGAAAATCAATATTTAGATTCTGATTTAACTTTTTATGAAAAGCTAAAGTCGCATCAATCCCATGATTATGCACCTCCCCCAAATTTCCCCATGGTGTGTTTCGAACTCCTGCATAAGCTGGCAAATCACCTCGCTGTAAAAAAATTCCGGACCTGATTTCCTTAAATAAATCAATCGAAAGAGATAAATCATTTTCCCATGTGCGCATATCGACTCCCAGATTGAGCTTCTTTGCTTTCTCCCAGGTAACATCCACGGAATAATCACCAATATCCAGTCCATTGTAACTAACTGTTGTATTATTTCCAAAAGAATAACCAGATACAGGATCGACAGTTGAAAGATAGGCAAACCGACGCCCACCGATGTTACTATTTCCAACGATACCGTATGATGCTCTTATTTTAAAAAATTGGATTGATTTTGATAATGACCTGAAAAATCTCTCACTAGAGGTTACCCAGCCTAGTCCAAATGAAGGAAAAAATCCAAAGCGATTTCCGGCACTGAATGTTTCCGAACCATTATAGCCTAAATTAACTTCACCCAAATATTTATTCTCATATGCATAGGTTCCCCTGGCTGCTATCCCCTGAAAACGAGCAGGTATTGAATTGATAAAATCTCCGGCAAATGCATCGTTCTTTTCACTTTGATTATATAATAACATGCCGCTTATTTCATTCTTGCCAAACGAATTTTCGTAGTTTATAGCAGCCTCAGCATAAAACTGGCGATTCCCACCATTTGAACGACTATATCCTAAGTAATTTGATCCGATTCTGGTTTGTTCAAATATCAATTCCCCGTCCTCGTCTCTTGCTGTAGCAAAATAAGTATCTACTGTTTTTGTTCTGGAAATATTATGACTGTTATAATTATCGAATGAAAACATTCCGTAGAGCGATAAACCTTGAATAAGCCCATCTAAATTCTGTGATAATCTAATATTGGACCAAATCTGGTTTCTCATCTCATTGATATAGCCACTGTATGCTAGTAAATCTTTCGGGTTCCCAACATCACCAGTTCTGTTATGAGCAACATATCCATTCGAGTAAACAGGTGGATTTAATGTAGGAGGTGAAACAAAAGCAGCATTCCAAATATCAACCGATCTGGTTCCAGGATAGTTTCCGTTGGATATCCAACCGGACGCCCCGAAATCGAGCTGAGTATTTTTTAGAATTTTTAAACTCAGATTACTTGTAAAATTGTATCGCCTGTATCTTATTGATGTGTTGTATGTTGACGTTTTCTCCGTTTTAAATAAACCAGTTTCATCATAATACCCTAAAGACAAATAATATTTTGCGATATCGGTACCACCACTCACATTCATATTAATTCGGTTATTATGACCAAATTCACTGAATATTTCATCGATCCAATTTACATTTGGATACAAATCAGGATCTGAACCATCGGCTGTTTTCAAAACTCGTTCTGTAGAATACAATGGAATCTCTCTATTTGGATAACTATTTTTATAGGCTTCATTAGCCATTTCAAGGTAAGTAACACCATCAGCAAAGTGGGGTGTTCTAGTAAATTGAGTTATTCCTGTATTTGCTTGAATATTAATTTTAGGCTTACCAACTTCTCCCTTTTTCGTCTCGATAAGAATTACTCCATTTGCTCCCCTTACTCCATATACAGCAGTCGCAGATGCATCCTTGAGAATCGTAAAGCTTTCAATATCTTCGGCATCTATATTTCCAAATTTACGCTCTATCCCATCGACCAGAATTAAAGGATTATTATTGGTAAAAGTTGAAATACCACGAATATAAATTTCCGATTCATCATAACCAGGTTCTCCACTTCGTTGAACAGCAACAATCCCTGCGATTCGTCCAGATATAGCATTTGAAATGTTAGATACAGGTTGCGAATTCAAGTCCTTTGAAGTAATACTAGATTGAGAGCCAATAGTGGTCAATCTCTTTTGAACACCATACCCTACAACTACAACTTCGTTCACTCCTTGTGCTTCTTCCTGCATGACTACATTCAATATACTTTTACCGTCAACTTCAACTTCCTGTGGCTTCATACCAACAAAAGAAAACAGCAGTATTGCATCTGTCGGTACTTCATTTAAATTATATCTCCCATCTATATCTGTAATGGAACCAATAGTAGTCCCCTTTATAACAACTGTAACCCCAGGAACAGGATTTCCATCTGCTCCAAATACCAATCCAGACATCGGTATTTTTTGAGTTTGATCAACTCCCAATTTAAAAATTGAAGGAACTTCTTCCATCACTGGTCCCAAGATCACGATCTGCCTGTCGTAAATCTTGAAAGAATTATTGGTTCCCTTAAGTACTTGATTTAATATATTTTCAACAGTTTCATTTTTAACATTAAGACTTAATTTACGATTAACATCTATATTGTCTTCGTTGTAAAAGAAAACGAATTCACTATTTTCCTCGATCTGATAAAATATATCTTTGACCGATACATCATTGAATTTAAAGCTCAAACTTGTCTGCTGAGAATATGAATTCAATGAGATAGCAAGTGATCCTACAATAAAAAATACCCACAATAACTTCATTTCTTTCAATAAATTTCATAAGTCTCCGAGCTATTAGCGCGAATTCACACCTTTTTTTATAAATTTGAAGTGTTAAGTAAGCGTTGAAATTTATTTGACGTTTATTGTGTGTGTGTCCGGGGAATGTTGACCGCATTTCCCGGATTTCTTTTATTGCATAGGCAATGTTTTTATATTACTGTATACAAATATTTGGTCTTTCTGTATTTTAAAGCTTATGGGAGCTGCATCTGAAATAACATTCATCACAGTCTCCAGCGAATCTTTAAGATCCAATTTTCCACTAATTTTTTTGCTCAACTCGACTTTTCCCTCAGTCACAAATTCCACATTGTAGTACCTTGAAAGCTTATCAAACACAAACAAAATACTTTGTCTATTGAACTCAAGTATGCCTTGCGTCCAAGAGGTGTAATAATCTACATTAACATTCGATTCAACTTTTGTTAGATTGTTGTTCTTATTAAATACTGCTCTTTGATTCGGGGCAAGCTTTATTTCTTTATTGAGCAAATTGATCAGACTATTCTCTTTAAGACCAACTTCGCCCTCTACCAGAACAACTTCCAGATTAACATCTGAATCAAAATTATTTACATTGAATTTTGTACCGTAAACTTTAACGTCCAACTGATTGGCATTTACTATAAATGGAAAGTCTTTGTTTTTTGTCACTTCAAAATATCCTTCCCCTTTCAAGTAAACTTTTCTGTATTTTCCTGAAAATTTTTGAGGGAAAATAAGTTTAGAACCAGCATTAAGCCACACTTTTGTGCCATCAGATAATTCAATGTTTGATCTTTTTCCATAAGGCACAACCAATTCTGCCATTTGATTTAAATCGGAATCCAATCTGACAATGCTATCCTGATCAATTTTCAATTCATTCCCAGATGAACTTAACTCCAAATCAGAGTGCTCCCCTCTAAATAATATCTCTTTACCTCCCGATGTTATCAATCTTGCATTCGTGTCTTCTTTATAGGTAAATTGCGTTTCCGAGAAGTGAACCTGATTCTTTGCATAATAGATTATTGGAATTGCTGCTCCTATCGATAAAACAAGAATAAATAATGCAGCATATTGCATGAATTTTCGAAGTTTCAAGCGACTTTTCGACTTATTGTTAAGATTATAAAACGTTTCGATATTTTGATACACCGTCAGTATATCATCTTGCTTCATATCTTTCTTTGTATACCGCAAAGCCAAAACAATTTTTTTGGCAGTTTGTATATTTTTTTCACAATCAGGATTTTTCTGAATAAAATCATTCCATTCCTTCTGCCCTGTACCTTTCGTTACCCAGTTTATAAATTTAATATCCTGCGTGAAATCTTCAACGGTATATTTTAAGTATTTTCTATCCACCTATCTCTCTTTTATAAATTAAGTCCTATTTTCTTCATTTTGTAGACACTAATAATTCATGCTAAAAAACATATTTGCTGGAAAAATTGAAAAATAAATAAATCGGGATCTGAAGCTGATCATCAATATTATCTCTCATTAATTTAATAGCTCGATACACCAACTTACGAGCTGAATCCTTTTTAAGATCCATAATATCGCATATTTGGTCATAATCCAGCCCACTCTCATAACGTAAAAAGATTATTTCACGTTGCCGACTACTTAAACTTTTCAATGCTTTTAATAATGCCTTCTCTTTACTGGAGGCATTTTCTTTTTCAGATAGTTCATCTTCAATAAGAAATTGACCTTCAAAAGCCAACTGCTCAAATTCAACAAGCTGAAGTTTCTTTCTCTTATTAAGCTCTTTATAAATATTATTTTTCAGGGCCCGAAATAAATAATATCGAATATTTTCTGTTTGGCTCAAATTCGGACCAGCCTTTATCAACTTGAAAAATACATCCTGAATACAATCTTTTATAAAATCAGGATCATCTTTGAATTTAATGCCGTATTGAAACATTAATTCAAAATTCTGAAAGTAAATGTAAGATAAGGCAGTCTTATCTCCAATCTTAAATTTTTCCCATATTTCGCTATCTTTTGTCAATATGCTAATTTTATAAAAATTGTATTAAAAATATGGATTAAATCTTGCCCTACCAATTCGCTATTTCACTCCTACCTAAACCAGTTTCTTTTTCGTGGCTAAAACCTAAAAATATTACACTTGTCTGAAAATACACAATATATATATTAGTATTTGTCTTTTATAAAAAAAAATAGGTGGAGTTCTAAACTCCACCTATAATTCTTATCATTTAACAAACTAATCCATAGGGGTATATACGTTCAGCTCACCAAGAAACGCATAAAAATTGCCACCTTCAAGTGCAACATATTTAATATATCTCGCAGTTGGATTCGATTCATTACTAAATCTCTGACCATCATTTGTATCTTTATTCATATCAAATGTTCCGTAATCAACCCAGTCCGTGCCATTCGTACTATACAAGAATTGGTGCTTAGTTTGACCGCCGCCATTACCTTGCCTTCTGAATACCTCAATAGCGGAGATTTCGACTTCCTCGCCCATGTCAACACTAAACCAATGGGGATAACCTGGATTACCTCCATTCCATTGAGAGTGCCAGAAAGTATTTATATCTCCATCTATCGCAGCGGTAGCCAATCCGTTTGGTGCACCTTCTGCAGGTTCTTCAGTTGAAAATCCAGTAATGATCCATCCTGATTTATCGACCTTACCATCATATGATACTTGCATAGTTACCCAATCGGTATAGAAAGTATCTATTGCTGCTATTTCTGGAATATACATTGACTGATAAGAAACAGGTGTACCAGGCTGACGATTATCTAGAACTATTGACGATTCTTCTGGTGCTATCACTAGTGTTTGTTCCTCATCGTCATTAGTCGTATACTTAATCAAAGTTCCAACCTCCAAGTCGTTTGGACTTAACCAAAGAGAACTCAACTCATCATTTTCAAAACTAAAGCTATTATTTCTTCTTGGTGTTAGAAAACTACTATAATTTTCGCCATATGCAGTTCCGGCAATCGGCACTACAATTGATCGATTACCATCTCCATTGTATGTACAAACCTCAAATATAAATGACTTTTCCTCCAAATCAGGAATAATCAAATTCAAAGAGTCAATATAATCTGTTTTAGAATAATCAAAAATTAAAGAATCCTCTCTATTATTCCAATAGACAACTATATTTTCAACATTATATGCGTTTTTTAAGTAGCCGGAAATTTGCACTCTATTTTCACCAGAGTAGGAAACAATAGAATCAAATTTAGACAGATAAATAATCTCACCATCTTTTACATATTCCTGGTGAAGATCCATCTGATCTTTACATGAATAAATTCCAGCAATAACTAAGGTAATCAGAAGGAATCTATAGAATGATATTTTTTTCATCATAGTCATTTTAATTATATTCTTCAATAATATTTCCCCACCAGGTCAACTCATTAAAATCGACGTAGCCTGCACCATCCCAGGTTTCCCAAACTACAAAACGAAAATATCTGATTTCCGACGGATTTTCCACCTGGTCAAAATCATATTCATCTCCATTTAAACCATGCTGAATGTCTTCATCTGTATTTTCAGTAAGTCCAGATGGTTTAACCGAAACACATAGTGGTCTTAGTTTTTGCCATTGAGATAAATCATTAGGATCAGCAGGTAATTCAGCGGCTCCATAAACATCATATGTCTTTGGATTTCCATGAGCAAAAAACCACCCCTGATCATTGGGTCCACGCTGATACACTCTAAATCGACTCAATGCAGCTTTAACCCCCAAATCAACAGTGAAAATTTGTGGCCATGGATGGTCTCCCTGTGTATGACCAGTACTGTTAAAATCATCATCGTAAAGGTTTTCATATCTGAATCCCCATGCATCCCACCTGGTATCGCTGTCCAATATTATCTTTCGCATTTTTGTTTTGTCCAGCCTCTCTTCATACAGAGGAGTAAGTACTCCACCTATCGGATAAATGGTATCAGATACATTATCCCAGCGGTCCCTTACAACTGCTCCAAATTTAGTTGGAACTGATTCCATATTACGAATGGAAAACTTAGATTTAACCTGAGAAGTATAAACGGTGTTAACTTTTACCAACTCATGAGTAATTGAGTCTTCTGCAAAAATTTCAATCGCAATTGGAGCAGCTGTCCTGTTAACCCATGTGAATTTAGCTCCACCGAAATCACTAATAATTCGAAGTGAGTCTTGAATTAGTCGTACCGGAGGTGTTAGTGGAGACGCTGTAAACTCTACAGCTTCTGATTGATTCTCTGCTCTATCAATTGCATATAATTTTACAGTTCGTTCGGAAGTATCTCCAAAGCCAAGTACAGTAAGTTTGTTGTCGAAATAAGACACTTTCACTTCCCCTGTTACGCCACCTGCCAAATCATATTCTGCCTTTACGTACATTAAATCCTTATCACCAGGAAGGGTATATTCTACTTCGAAGCCTCCATTAAGCGGGGTAACCTGAACAACTTCCACTTTTCCCGGAGCCATATTGTCATCTGAAATTGGCTCAAGTACGTTTTCGTCGCACCCTATAAAAAGAACCATATTCAGTATAGCTATTATGAAATATATTTTCTTCATCTTCTTTATTTTGAGTTTCATTTTCAAGATTGTTACCAACCAATGTTTTGAACCAAATTTGGATTCCTGACGGTTTCATATTCAGCAATTGGCCAAAAATAATCCCGTTCAGTAAATGTTTGGTTATAAAGAGTAAGGACGTGGTAATATTCCTTTGGATCATTCTTCTGAACATTGAAACCTAAAACTGGGGCATTCAAATATCTTTTTGCCAACATCCAGCGACGTAAGTCCCAGAAACGATGTCCTTCAAAAGCCAACTCAATTAAACGTTCTCTTTGAATAATATCACGCATTCCAGTTTTTGTAGTCGGTTTATTAGGTATTGTTGAATATGCACTCCAACTTTCAACAACGCCGTTCAAACCCGCACGTTCCCGTACTTTATCTATGTATTCATACACTTCAGCATCAGGAGAAGCTTTAACTTCATTTAATGCTTCTGCATAATACAAATACAGGTCAGCTAAACGAATAATCGGAAAGGCGTAATCTTCAGCGTAATAATTTTGTCCGTCACGAACTTCGTTCTCAATATTAACCAGTTTCTTAGGATATAATCCGGTAATCGAGAAATTGGCAATTTCAAAAATAGATGCAAATTCTCCTCTACGATTTCTAATATACCATGGTTCTTCCGGATTTTGTGGTGAACCGTTACCAAACCAGGCACCTCTGTCAAAACTGATACTTGAATAATAGCGTAATTCACGGTCAAAATTAAGACCAACCGTTTGCTCATTCGGCTCTACAAATAACCAGTCTTCCTGTCCTGCGGTCTTTAACTTGTACCGGTCATCATACGCCCATGTTTTGTCCTCATTAATTGGGACACCATTTTCAGAATAAAATTCTTCAGCCACTTTTAAGGTAGGTGACATATTTGATCCTGCTGGATTCGAAATATAGGCATACCAACGAGGGCTGGCATCATATTGAATTGAAAAAGAAGTACTTTGTGTAGACCCCCATATTAGCTCTTTATTCCAACGTTCAGTAACAGCACTACGTAACGCTGCAATGTGTTTCGTTGTATCACTCATTGTAAAGCTAGTGACAAAATCTGATTTTTGATATAAGCTAATTTGATTTGCTTCAGCCATATCAATTGCATCTTTACACGCAGCCGCTGCCTTTTCCCACTTTGTCTCATCAAATGTTGGATTGAACAGCAATTGACCATCCTTATTAGCTAAAGTTGAATGCACCTGGTTACCATTAAAAAGCGGACTGGCAGCAGTCATCAATACCTCAGCTTTTACAGCCATCGCAATTGGTTTTGTTATACGCCCCAGACTTGTCAATGGATTCATCAATGTTTCTGGAAGATCAGCAATTGCTTCATCCAACAAATCTACTACATACGCAAAACAGGAATCAACTGGCTCACGGCTTACTTTAATCGCCTCAGTTCCTGATGAAACTGCCTTACTATCGCGAATAATCGGAATCGGTCCATACATGCGAATTAAGTAATAGTGATAATAGGCTTTTAAGAATTTAGCTTCAGCAGACCACTGTCTTTTTTCATATTGTTGCATGTCCCGAACTGTTCCTACTTTCTCCAGGAATGTATTACAGTCCCTAATACCAACAAAAAGTCCTCCATTCCATGCATTAAACCTCACATTGGTGATATTCTGAAATCCTTTTGCCAGTTGCACCGGTGAAGCATCCTTATGATATTCTGAAAACCAGATATCATCACCACCTGCAATTGCCGGGTTAGAATATCTACTTGCAAAATCGGGTAAATAAGAGTAACATGTAAAAAGATATTTTTCAGCATTATATTTATCTGAAAAAGCATTTTCGATGGTTGCCACATTATCGGGCACTACATCCAAATAAGAGTCGCAGGAAATGATTGTACCGGCGATCAATAATGCTATTATATAATTTATAATTTTCATATTTATTTTCTTAGTTAAAATTCAACTAAAACACCTAGGTTGAACACTCGTTGAACCGGATAACCTAATCCATTACCACCCATCTCGGGATCCCACAATTTGAATTTGCTAAATGTTAACAAGTTGGTACCACTGGCATAAAACCGACATTTAGTCAAAGACATCTTTTTTGATAAGCTCGATGGCAGCGTAAACCCAAGTTCCATTGATTTTAATCGAAGGAATGAACCGTCTTGCATAAACCAGGTACTAGTTTGCATATTATTCGCCACATAAGAATTTGACAAGCGCGGCCAGCGTGCGTAGATATCAGGATTGGCTTCAGACCAGTAACTGTCAGCCCAAACTTGCAACAGTTGGTTATTCCCAAGTCCACCACCAGAAATGGTATTAATGAAAGGCGCAGAATTACCGGTATCAATCCAGAATGATTCATTAGCCAATCCCTGGAAGAAGGCTGAAAAATCAATTGATTTAAAGCCGGCAGAAAATCCGAATCCATAAACAATTTCTGGCGAAGTTGGATTCCCAATTGGAACCATATCCAGACCTGAAATACGACCATCACCATTTACATCGCGATATTTAATATCTCCTGCCGCATACATTCCAAATGATTGTTCCGGAGAATTGCTCACTTCTGCCTCATCAACAAACAAATGCTCGGCAATATAACCATAATTTTGACTGATGGATTGGCCTACTCGTGATAACCAAGGTGTATCAGAATAATCTGGTTCTTCCAATGTTGTCATTTCACTCACTGCATATGTAAAGTTAGCACGTGCCTGAATCCACCAATTCTGACCAAATGTTTGGTTATAATCGAGCGATGCATCTATACCTTTACTTTCTGCTTCACCAATATTTGCTCTCACACCAGCCTGCAATCCCATAGATGCCAGCTGTATGCGATCCATTAAAATATTTGTCCTGTTTTCATGGAATACATCCACCTGAACTTCCCATTTGTCATACAGTCCAATTTCAGCACCAACATTTAGTTTATACGAAGTTTCCCAGGTAATCTGATCATTTGCATATCTAGATATGGATACACCTGATTTGCCATAATCAAAAAACTTACCAAACTGAGCCCCTCTAGCTCCGCTTGTCATATTCACCTGAGACAAGTAAAAGAAACGGTCGTCTGCTCCACCGATAGCATCGTTACCAACCAAACCATACGTAGCTTTTAACTTCAATTTCGTAATTGTTTTCTTTAAGCTTTCAAAATAGGGTTCATTGGAAACCAAATAACCTAAACCTGCTGATGGGAAGAATCCGAATCGATTGTTCTTTGCAAAACGCTCTGATCCGTTATAACCGAAGTTAGCCTCTACAAAATAGGTATCGTTATAAGCATAGGTAAAACGTCCGGCCAATCCCATATTACGATAAGGTAGTGATTGTTGTAAAGTTGTTTCGTTACCTTTCAATTCACTTCGCATTGTAAAAACTAACAACCCACTTACTCCGTGTACGTCATTGAATACCCGGTTATAGGAAGCAGATCCCTCAGCATAATAGGTGGTGCTAACATCCTTCGATCCAGGTACGTAATCCAAATATTCAGTACCAGTTTCAGGATTTAAGGCTGACAATGTGTACTCTCCTGTTTCAGGATTAACCAAAGGACTGTAGTAATATGGACGATACGCACGTGAAACATCGAAAAATGAATAGATATTACCGTATCCAATTGCTTTCACCTTCAATCCTTCTGTTATCATACTTAAATCCTGTTCAAGTTCAATTTGTGTCAGGATTCTTGCGGTACTGGACTCTTTGTAACCTCTTTGAATATCTGCATACGGATTATAATAGTTCAATCCAAGTGCACTATACTGGTTTCTATAGTTTCCAAAAAGGATATGATTTGTAAATTCATTCTTTGCATCTGGCTCATAATAAGGTGCAAAATATACCGGATTGGTGCGCATTACATTATTAAACACGTCACCACCTCCATTAATTGGTCCTGAGTAGGAGTCCAAGCTTGTATTGAAGATAAACTTACCTTTTGTCGTTTTAGTCAAGTTCAAATTCAAATTGGTACGTAACTGGTATTTCTTCAGATCAATGTTACTGTTAAAGTTGTTCCTGTGATCCACTTTCATGATACCGTTATCCTGGTTCATTGTCGCAGCAATATAATAACGGGCAACCTTTCCACCACCACTCATATTGACATTAAAACGATGGTTGGTGGTATGATTTTTAAACATCAAATTGTACCAGTCGGTAGTCGGATACAGCACAGGATCAACTCCATCAATAGTATTTGCAATCTTTTCCTGTGAATAAGGTAGTGGTTCCAATGGATTCCTGGTTCGTACCGCCTCATTGTGCATCAGCATATAAGTAATTGGATCTGCCAAGTCCAAATCTCTGGTATTTCCAGATATTGACATTTCGTAACGGGCATTTACGGAAATCGATCCTTCAACCCCTTCTTTTGTTGTCACATAAATAACACCGTTTGCACCTCTGGCACCATATAGAGCAGTTGCGGTAGCATCCTTCATAATCGAGAAACTAGCAATATCATCTGGCTGAAGGCGGGCAAGGTCTGCTGATGTTAATTCCATTCCATCAATCAGGATCAATGGGTCTTTTTTGTACCCCATCGTAGTTACACCACGCACGAAGAACTGTGCATTATCCTGTCCTGGCTCACCACTTCTCTGATAAGATATGATACCAGACATACGACCTGCCAACGCGGTTGTAAGGTTACTTGAGGGAACTTTCAACTCAGATGGCTTAACGGTTGAAATAGAAGCGATAACACTGCTCTTTTTCTGTTTGGCAAAAGCAACAACTGTAACATCATCCAATTCTTGAGTATCTTCCACCAATTCAATGTTGATAATCTGTCGCTGTCCAACTCTAACAGACTGTGTAACATACCCTACAAATGAAAATACCAGGGTGTTATCCGGTTCAACGTCAATTGTATAATTACCGTCAAAATCAGTAATTACACCTTTTGTTGTTCCTTCCACTGCAATTGTCACACCGGGAACTGGCTGACCATCAACATCAGTTACAGTACCTCTAACAGTTTTTTCAGCATTTTGATTTGCAAATACCTCCGTTGGACTGTCATTGCCCAAGGAATTCTTGTTGTTTGAATTTGCTGAAAGCTGCACCGCCATTAGTAAAATTAACAGTGCAGTTGTTTTCATCATTCGAACTAATTTACTTGTCCGCTGTACTACCACATCGGAAAAGCGTCTTTCTTTTTCCATAAATTTGTTAGGTTAATGAGTAAATCGAATACTTATTCTGCTTACAAAAAGCAGTAAAACGACAAATGGGAATAATCTCAAAATTCCCTTCATTTTGATTCATTTTTTCATCATAATTTTTGTTTACATTAAGTTAATTACATATCAATTCCACGGAATTGATTATCGTGTTTCAATTCTTGTTTTCTAGTTTCTGAAGTTTTCTGAGATTGTGCTTTCGACCATTAAGTCCTGTTTGGAGTATTTTGTGGACACAGCAAAATCATGCTGTAAAACACATCGCACAATTCAAGGCATAAAAACAACTAACAAGAAAGGGGGTACCTCTAGAAATCGGGGTTAATAAAAATTAAATCTTTACTGGAATCAGGGGAACTTTTCATTTATCTTTCACAAACAAATGCTCTATGCTGCAAACGCAATATTCTATTTGAAGAAAATTGAAATCCAAAAGGCTACAAACATTTCTATTCAAATAGCATTTCATTTAGATATTTTTCCAAAAGAGCATTGTTGTGAGACGCGCTTTAGAGAACAGCAATACTAAGACAAATATTCTTAGTTGAAAAATTAGTAACTGCAATTATATTCTCAATTTATTCAAACCTGTCAATTCATAAAGGGATAAGATATGTGAGCCCGTCAATAAATTAACACGATGGGTTTATATGTAATTGTTTTAAATATTACCTAATTTGTTTCATATTCATTTTTGCAAATTCTTGAATCTCAACTTTTGATATAGGCCAGTCGTTTGGAAGTCTGTTTCCAGTGCTATTTCTTATAAATATTACCCCATCAAAGCTGCCACAATTTGAGTAAGAATAAAATTGATTTTCGGAGTAGAATGCTCCAATAAATCGTTCAGAACTTATCGAGTATAAATTTTCATTACGTGTATAGAAATAATCTACACCTGATCTTAAACATAAACTTTCGAGACTCAATCTTGGTGGCGTTATTAACTTACAATTAAACTCAAAACCATTTTCACCAAAGCTTGTAATTGTGCCATTTCCAACAGAAATAGCGACCGAGAAATAATTATTAGAATATGTTTGAAACAAATAATGCCCCATGTTTTTCGCATAAATCCTATTTGCCAGATTATGCAATTTACTGACATGACCAAGATGAGCAAAAATGGCAGTCTTTTCAGTACCACTTGTAAATGCGTCAATAGCAAACTTTGAATTTTGAAATAATATCAATTCTCGTTCATCTTCATGGTATGGAAAGAATGCTGTCGTTGTGGTTCTTAATTTTATTGCATTTAAAATACATTTTAGTTTACAATCATTAAAATTAGCAGCAAGACGTGTTTGAACAAGCAAGAGAGCCTCCTCAAATTCTTTGTTTTTGATAAGAAGACTCAGTTTATACATAGAACTATCCCGCGGATATGCATTATTTATAAATACGTTTAGATCGTCTTCAATTTTAAACCCTTTATTCTCGTCTATACCCATCACCGTTACTTTATTATCCTGGCTATGATTGTATGTCCTTAGCCAATTAAAAAATTTAACAAATGATGGAATATCCAGATTATTAAACAGTAATAATTTACTTATATCTTCTTCTGTTTCTCCATAAATAAACTCATTTATCCTTAATCCAAGATCAAAAGGAAATTCGAATAAAATAAGTTTACAATTATTCCTTTTTACTAATTCAGAAATAGTTTTTAAAGTTGTTTCCTGTATTTCTCTACTACCATGAACAGATTCACCAAAAGCGATTATTGAATGATCTTTAAAATCATCTAGATTCACCAGATCTACTATCGGATTTGTAGCAAATGATACATAATCATTGCTTACGTTTTCTGAAATTTCAAGGGTCTCACTATCAAAGCAATCATATTGACTTATATCTTTGTCATCCAGAGCTATACTTATATTGTCAACTGAAATCGCTTTTTCGGACATTCCTTTTCCAGATTTCATCCTTTTAATTATTGTATCTACATCTATTGCGTGTTTCTTTGTTGATCCTGCGCTAATTTCAAGATAAGCTCGCTTAGTATTAAAACCATCAACCTTTAGTGTCGATTTCTTCCATTTATTGCTACTAAGCAGGCATATTGAATCTCTTGATGTTATTTTATTACATTCGTTTAAACCAAAAAGCTTAAGCCAGGCTTTTTCAACATCCGATGTTTTCGAATAAATCGAAACTTGTATTTGTTTTGGACTAATTGGCAATATAATAGTTTGGTAAAAACAGGCATTAAAAGGCTCATCATGTTTTCTTCTAATCATAACAAATGAGCTTTTGCCTTCTACAATATCTGTCGAATCTCCTCCCGCTATTACATTGCTTTTAACACAACTCCACCTTGCCCTATATGGGTCACGATTCTCAAAACCAAGATCATAGTCAATTAATTCGGTATAATCAACACGGCTATTCGAACAACTAAACAGTAATACGCTAACAAGTAAATACTCAATTAAACTCATAATCTTGAGGATTTAATTTAGGATTCTGAGTCAAAAAATCTCAGCATCATAAAAATGCTGAGATTCTTCCATCTAAAAATAGAGTCAATTTATCTATTTCACTCTTCTGAAGTAAAAGTTCCTGCAGGTAGTCCTTCTTTGTTGAATAAAGTAGCTGCAGCCCCATCACTCCAGGCATATCGTACATAAACCGGAGTTGAAACAGAATGACTAGACAGCTGAATCTTGTCGCCCAATATTTTTGCATTGGCTGGCACGAATTTCTTATCCGCACCTGCAATTTCAAAACCAGTAAGACCTGTTTCTCCTGCAACTAATCCACTCCCAATTGATTTTGACTCGAACTCAACCAACAACTTATTACCTGAAACTTCAATATTCTTAAACAATGGACCAGAGGTGGTCAATTCCTGTCCATATTCATTCGCCAAAGCAAATCTTGCCAAACGATCACCAACCTCTTTCTTATATGCAGGATGAGCAGTGCTAAGTTTCCCAATATCCAGGGTCACTGCCATGCCAGTTTTGGGAAGCTTTAACGCATAACGCTGTGCATTTCGAAGCTTTGGAGACTGACCTTTTTGGTTCGATGCCTGATACAAATAAGGAGCAATTTGCACAAAGTAAAACGGCAGTTCTTGATTCCATTGCTGCCTCCAATCATCAATCATCAAGGGAAATAGCGTTTTATACTGATCGGCGCGTCCGACATTCGATTCTCCTTGATACCAAATAACTCCTTTGATAGAATACGAAATTAGAGGATGAATCATGGCATTAAAGAGCACAGTAGGTGAATTACTATTTAGCTTCGTAACATTTGGTCGCGCAGAAATATCAGCCTCAAGTCCATACTTGAAAAAATTACCACTAATATTTTCTGCAACCAGTTTTGATTTCCATTCGCCCTCCAATGAAATCTCCTCACCATTACTGCTTGATAAGATAATCGGTCCATTAATAAATCCTGGGCCTCCAGTGTCAATGGCACGAATAGCCAAAGTATTAATTCCTGCTTTTAGAATTTTCGCAGGCACCATCATTTCACGTGGAGTGTTCGCGTTTCCATTTTCCATAATTCCACCAACTTTTTGTCCATTCACAAAAGTCTCGTCCATATCGTCAATGGAACCAATACGAAGCATATAATCAGTTTCCACATCCTGAATATTGAATGTAGTTCTCAGCCAAATCGCCCCGTCAAATTCGCCAGACTGAAGACGATCAAATCTTCCGGGAAGATGCATTGATTCCCAATTGATATCGTCAAAATCAGAACTAGTGGCGTCCATGTCTGACCACTGAATATTGCTCCAATCATCATCAGATCTTGGCACTTGAGTTACAGGCCATTTATTATTCCATTCGGTAATTGATGATTGTAATTCTTCAAGTCCATCTATATTTTCATCAAAATCACCCATCTTTTTCAAAGATTCTTTGCTTGTCCATGCTTCTGCCGGTGTTCCTCCTATAGATGATTGAATAATCCCAATTGGTACGTGAAGTTCCTGATAAAGCTTTTTAGCATAAAAATAGGCTGTTACGCTAAAATCCCCTGCTGTTTCGGGAGAGGTTCTCTCCCACTTTCCATCAACAGAATCCTGTGGTGTGGTTGCGATGTTAAAAGGTACTTTAAAGAATCGAATCTCAGGAAAGTCAGCATGTGCAATTTCCTGAGCAGAATTACATACGGTATCTTGCGGTGGCCATCCTTTTAAAGGCAAATCCATATTCGATTGTCCTGAAGCCACCCAAACCTCTCCAATTAGCACATCTTCAATAGTTGTCAATTGTTTTTCTGATTCAATTTGAATGGTATATGGTCCACCAGCAGAAGGTGTTTCAACCGTAATTTTCCATTTGCCATTTTCATCAGCCACCGCAGAAGCTTGTGTTCCCCAACTGGCAGAAAGATGCACTTCCTGCCCAGGAGCATTCGTTCCCCAAAAATTAACGTCTTGCAGTTGCTGCAAAACCATGTGATTTGAAAAAAGCTTGGATACTTCTAATGGAATATGCTGATCAGACTGACAGGCCCCAAAAAAAATAGATAAGACCAATACCATTAAATATGCATAATTTTTCATTGTGTGTGTGTTAAAAGAAACAGGCTTTAAATTCTAGATTCAAAGCCTGTCAATATTTGTTATTTTTTTAATGCTTTTTTTATCGCCGCATCACAAAGTGGCATCATTACCTGATAGCCTTCTTTATTTGGATGAACCCCATCACCCGAATATTCAGCTTTCATTCCCAAACGATCATCAACCATCGCAGAGAAGTAATCCAGATAAATACAATCATTTTTCTCTGCATATTTCTTAATCATTTTATTGAGCTCTACAATTTTCGGAGCTGGTTCCAAACCAGGTTTCCATGGATAATCAAAAGCAGGCAAAACAGAACATAAAATGACTTTTATGCCGTTAGCTTTCGCAAGTTCCGCCATAGAAAAAATATTATCTGCAATCATTTCCAATGTTGAAGGACCAGTATTTCCAGCAATATCATTTGTGCCCGCTAATATTGTTACCACAGCAGGTTTTAGGTTAATTACATCAGCACGAAACCGAACAAGCATCTGCGGAGTGGTTTGTCCACTAATTCCACGATCGATATAATCATTCTCAGAAAAATATTCAGGAAAATTGCTAATCCAAAAATCAGTAATTGAGTTCCCCATAAACACAACTCTGGTTTCGCCTTTTTTAGGCAGCCCGAGTTCAGCATTATCTTTTCTGTAACGATTAAAATTTGGCCAATCCTGCGCATTAGAGAAACTATACAGACACAAAAACAGTAATAAAAAAACAGTCGCTTTTAAATTTTTCATCTTTAATCTTTTTAAATATCAATACAAAAAATACTACCATTCAAATCATCAAACAGCAGCATCTTAGATATTGGTTGTTGGTTTCCTTTTTATTTGTAACGTAAATATGTAAAAAAATCAGGCTCCAAGATTAATATTTGCGCTGCAAAATTCATTATTCATCAAGAATAAATGATCGTACTTAGAGCAGAGTTGATTCTGAATTTAAAGGAATCCGGTATTATTAAAATCTGAAATTACCGATTTGTTTGTTAGTTTTCCCCAAGAGGAAAATACAAAAATTCAATTCCTCTTCCATTTTTTGGATCCAGGTTACGCGAATATCTCATCGTAAGATCATCATCCCAGTGTTCAAAAACCCCTAAACTCTCAATTGGCTTGCCTCCCTGAATGTATCGTGTTCCCGAAGGTGCATGATCCGGATCTGCCATTTCTCGCAGAAAATCATCCGCATTATCGCGAACTAAAATTCGTGGCACATCGTGGTAAGCAGTTTCATTATTGTTTTTACTTTGTGCGTACATAATATCCAGACCAACGGACTGAAGCGCAACACAGTCAAATGAAGCCAATAAACATGCCGGCCACTCCGGATTTTCGTAAGGCTCAACCTTATTATTGAATGGTGGATTGGGAAAATGCAAGGGGTATGTTCGCCATTTTCGTCCACAATATAATCCATCAAGTAAGTACAAAATTGTTTTGGCTCCCAGATTTGGCGATGTAGCCAGATCAACCAAAGGCGAGTAGGCATTTTTAGTTCCCAATTTCTTTGTATCCAGGTAATCGTGCAATTCAGGAGTTCCTTTAATGGAGCCCGCATGATTTTTTGCAGACATGGTAACAGCAGTTTGACCTTCATCACCATCTTCCATATAATTGTAAGGATATGAATGCAACTTAAGCATTGCAAAATTCACAAGATAGGTTGCTTCTTTTACCTGTCGGGGAATCAATTTCGCCTCATTAAACTTGCCTGCCGAATAAC
Organism: Sunxiuqinia sp. A32; assembly: GCF_052690465.1. Lineage (NCBI taxonomy): Bacteria > Pseudomonadati > Bacteroidota > Bacteroidia > Marinilabiliales > Prolixibacteraceae > Sunxiuqinia > Sunxiuqinia sp. A32. The sequence continues at coordinate 144,200 of NZ_JBQYLI010000008.1, read as the reverse complement.
TAATGCCTTCCACCCAGTCGACTGCTTCTATTCCGGTATGATCACCGTATGCCGGATTAACAGGCTGAGCATCCTGAGCCTCGCCCCACTGCAAAAATCGAACATCTTTAAATTCCCTCCATATTGTGGTCAACATATACGGATAAATTTGTCTGCGGGCATCGTAAATAAAAATATCTTTTTGTGGAATACCTGCTTCATTCACCAATTGGCGAATCATCGCCAAAACCATTTGTGGCGATGCATCCGATTGGTTATCAACTTTTGAAACGCCACTGTTATTTAAGTTAATTTTTACGGCGACAACTTCACCCGGTTCGTATCCCCTTTTTGTCAAACCCCGACTATTTTCATTGTAATATTTAAAAATTTTGTCCCAGGCTTTTTTGTCTTTTTTTGTTCCGGTAAGTTTCTGTAAAGTCACGGATAACATTTCTGCGACTTTTTCAGTATCGGTATTTTCATCCAGCCACCACTGGTCTTCATTCACGTTCCATCTTCCTGCCCATTTTGTAGCTTCCGGATTTCGGGTCATCACAACCCGGCCCGGATAGACCCCCTTTGCATCACCAATCGGTTGATTCGATGGGCCTGGTATCCAATTGAAACCGACAGCAGGCTGATATCCATCACCCGAACCTAGCGCGAAAGAATCTAAAATACTAGACGGAATAATTTGTAACCACACGCACAAAACGACAACAACCATCGCAGAACTTCCAATAGCAACCCAGCGATAGTTACCCAGTCTTTTTCCTAAATATTTGATTCCTGCTAAACTTCCTATTAAACCAGTCAACCAAATTACAAAAGCACTGGCTAGCGGAAATGCTGCGCGTTGACAAGGGTAAGTTGCACGGCTGGGTTTTGGAATTACGCGAATTAAAAACCAAACCAATGCACCGAATCCAACTGCTATCAATATTAGCTTATTAAATATACCAAAAAGCTTCTTTTTGGTAGTTGAAGTTTCTTCTTTCATATTTCTAACCTTCAATTTTCACGTTCAACAATAAAGAGATAATTCCCTACTTAAACTCACCAAATCTTACCTTTTCAGAAATTCCTTTTTCGTTAAGAACCTGAATAATTGTAGAGGGACCAAGATCGGGTGCTTCCCACGACTTTAATGCCCAAACTACCTTTTTATCAGGCGTTACTTCAATGGCTTGATAAGGCGGATTATTTTTATCGACTTCCCCACTCCATTGGTTAAACCAGTTATTAATAATGGTGTTTCCATTGGCTCGCCGAACAGCAACTTGCGGTGATGTTAAGTTGTATTCAGGATAGTCATTTAATCGGATGTCCCAAATTACGTTACCTTCTCGGTCTACCTCACGAATCCAACGGTCGCTTCCACAAAGTAAAATATTATCGTTTTCAAGTGGTTCTGCCGACCAAATTCCAGGCGCATCCATCGAAAACAACACATTTCCATCTGTATCGTATTCAACGACTTTACCCATTTCCATGTGCGAAATCAAATAAGTACCACGAGGTGTTAGTCGGGCATGGCGAAAATGACCATGTACATTTTTAGGATTTTCTACAGCAACATCAAAACTTTTAACCGTTTTGCCGTTTTTTACATTTACAACAAACACTTTTGCAGGATCGCCATTCTGCAAAAACACCACATATTTTTTCCCAATCGGCTGTGCAGTATGGGTTTCGCACCCCTCCGGAGTATCGTAGCTCCATAAAACTTTCTGATCGGCCGAAATAAGTGTAATTCCGCGTTGATGTGCAAATAATACATTTCCATTACTCATTAGTACGGCATCGCTAATTTCTCCTTTGTCCTTTGGTCCTTTGTGTTCCCAGACGACACTACCGTTTTTAACAATGTACATATCTTGTACTTTGGCTTCTCCGGCGTAAAAGAAATCGAACTTCGACAAATTGGTTCCAGGTAAAGCTGTGTTGGTGCTCTGAGCACATAATTCAGTATTGAAAGTTGATATGATAATAAAAGTGAGGATTTTGATGTAGCTAAGTTTCTTTAGATTTTTCATTGGTTTGCGCTTAGTTTAATTAGTAAATGACTTGTTTGTTTTACAATGAGTTTGCAAGGCTTCTCAGTGAAAAGCCAGCATTATTGATAATTTTCCAGTTTGAACTATTACTATTAAGTCCGAAATGGCATCTTTTGTGGACATACCAATTTAATGCTGGAAAACATATTCTCGTTAAGAAAATGCAGTATTTGGACGAATAACTCTGTTGCTTACTTATTTTCAAGATCATCATAGGCTGCTTCCATCAGTAAGAAGAAAGCTTGTGCTTCGGTAGAACGACCCGGACTATTGAACCATGGAGCGCCGCAAGCATCAGTAACAATTCCATTATTATCCACTTTAGAGATTGCTGCCTTTCTCATTTTGTCAGCTGCTTTTTTGTAGGAATGATCTAACCATCCGCCTTTTATACCTTTATAAATCGAATAGGCCAACATTTGTCCAAGATTAGTCTCAACAAAGCTTTCAGGTTCATCAATGAAATCATGAAAAAGCCCATCGTTTCGCATGTACGAAATACAAGCATCCAACAGCTCTTTGTGATAGGAAATTAGTTTCTGTTTCTCCATTTCCATTGATGCAGGTAATGCAAGAATCACCCGACTGTAGCATGCCGCCGCCCAACCATTTCCGCCACCCCATAAATGAGCATCAACCAACCTGCTTTCCTTATCGCTCCAACGATGAGCAAACAAATGTTTGTCAGGACTGCATAAATACTTTCGGAAACCTTCAATTTGTTTTACCGCTTCACTATATTCTCCCATTGCCGCCAAAAACGGAGGAGCCATATACATTGCATCCGACCAAAATTCACGGCCATTCATTTGATGATATAAAATACCCTCATCGTTACGTGGAGCCTTTTCCTTTAAGAATGCAAGCATTTTTTCAGCCGCTAATTTCAGATCTGTATCTCCTGACTTTTGGTAGGCGACCCACACAGCTTCACCCGAACAAGCAGGATCCAGACTTCCACCATCTGAATAAAGCACGCTCAACCGCCCTTCTTTTGTTTGACGAAGTACAGCTTCTTTGGCCATCAAATAAGTCATTTCCTCGTCACCTAACTCTAAAAAAGCCTGAGCAGCGACACCTTGTTCCCAGGAAGCACGTTGCATGCTTAACATCGCATTTGTCACTTTTGAACGCAATTTAAAGTCTGTATTTTGTGCATTCGAATTAATAAATAGAATAGCCAAAACGATTGTAAAAAAGAACTTCATATTTTATATAGTAATTTGTAATAACCTCTTAAATAAATGGTTATCACTTGGGTTAAACACATAAATTCACTAAAATAATTCGCCTATTAATTTGAACCATTTATGGGGTTATAAATGGAGTAATTTCTAATTACCTACTTCAAAGCCGGAAGCAAGTAATCCCAAATCAAGTTTAGCTCAGCTTGCATATCCTGCACCTTGGAGGTTGCAACCAAAACTGCATCCTTTTCAGGTACCATGATAATAAACTGGCCTCCTGCCCCATCTGCACGAAACGCATTGTGACGGCACCTCCACATCTGGTATCCATATCCCTGCATCCAGTCGTCGGTAGCCAATAATCTTTCCCTGGTTTCCTTGTCTGCGTCTTTCGGTAACTTTGTAATTTTAGCAGTTGATGCTTCTTCAATATAAGATGCTGCCAATAATTGCTTGCCATTCCACATTCCTTTCTGTAGTATAAACTGCCCTAATTTAGCCATGTCTTCTGTTTTTACAAATAAACCGGAACCTCCAACATTTATTCCCTGTGGACTTTCGTCCCACTTGGCTCCTGTAATTCCCAACGGCTCAAAAAGTCGGGGAGTTAGATAGTCAATGACTTTTTCGCCAGTTACCTTTTGAATAATTGCAGAAACCATAAAAGTTGCCATGCTACTATATTCAAACTTTGTTCCTGGCTCCGCTATAAATGGAACAGCAAGCATTGATTTAACCCAATCGGTACTTCCTTCACTCCTCACTTTATTCACCAAGGTTAGATCCTGACCAGCTGACATCGTTAACAAATGACGAATCTCCAATCTTTCTAACTCAGGAGAAATTTCAGAAGGTAGCTTATCTGGGAAAAACGAAATTACTTTATCGGACACATTCAACAGATTTTCCTGCACTGCGAATCCGAAAGCCATGGATGTATACGTTTTGCTCACTGAATTCATGACATGAAGTTTGTCAGCAGCATTATTTCCATACCAGTCTTCAAATGCTACATTCCCATGACGTAGTACCATCAGGCTGTGCAATTCAAGTCCACTTTCTTTCATTGCATCCACAAACTTGGCAACATTTCCAAGATCAACATTTTCAGCTTCTGCTGTACTACGAGGTAACGTTTTGAGCTCGTCTCCTCCTTTTTCAGATTTATTTTTTGCCTGATTAGTGCAAGCACAAATAGCAAAGAACAGGAAGATTCCGAATGACAGGGTTACGTAAAATTGTTTTTTCATAAGTTTTGTATTAATTGCCGACTGTCATTAACAAACTGCAGAACGACAATAGTTTGATTATGCTTAAAATTGTAATTATTGAATTGTTTATCAGGCAGAAAACCTTGTGAATACCTGATAATTAAAGGATGTCCCAAAATGATTTTCGAGACATCCGTTCTAATATGCTTAATATCGTTCAACCTAATTGAATTCCTATTTGACGTAAATATCCATCTGATTCAGGTAATCGTTACCATGCCATCCCCCATCTGTCAAAAACATTAAGTAACGACCTTTCAGTTCTTCTTCAAATTCCATCGATGTTGCGAATCCTCTTCGTCCACCTCTGGAAACATAAACACCAACATATTCCCATCCATTTTCTTTTGGATCACCAGCTATATCAGCAGATTTATCTGAAATCCACATACTGAATATTTGATTTCCCCGATCTCGAAAACGATCAACATAAAGGTTAATCTTGTCTATCGAAACGGATTTCTGCAAATCAAAAACAAATCTTCCTTCTCCGTTATCAAACCAGACGGAATCTGACAAACTTCCTGATTCAGAGTTCAGAACTTGAGACACATCAAAATCTACACTCTGAAATTCTTTCCCATCATTTGATTTACCTGTGGCATAATAAGTTGCGCTAACTTTGTTACCAGAAGAGATATCTGCATAATCGGTTTTTGACGGAGGCGTTTTCACAACAACGGTATCCATCCCTAACCTTCTTAAGTATGCTTTAAATCGTGGATTATTTAGCATTCTCTCATCCAAATCCTCACCATAGAAAAGTGGTTTTTGAATAAACTTTATCGACTTCAAATCGGGTGTGATGTATTCCTTTACACGCAGTTCTGCTGGTTTATTACCCTTAAAATCATCATATAGTTTCTGAACCGGCATTACATCCTCATTAACTTTATTTGCAACCGTAATTGCGAATACTTTAATCTTACTATTCGATGGAAGCGTAATTGATTTTGCTCCTTTGGGAAGAGTCAGCTCATACTTATAAAGATAGCTGTATTGATAAGCATCATTTGCACCAGGAGAATGGCGATGAGAAGCATACCAAGCAATATTGTCGCGTTTAGAATAAGCGTTTGTAATTTCCGAAACTTTCAAATTATTCATGTAAAGTTTACGGCTATAATGCTGACCAACCCATCCTGTCCAATCTTGAACACTCAAGTTACTTTTTTGACTTCCAATTTTAAATGTACCTTCCGTATCTTCCGTAGCAGCAGCAAGAATATACAATTTATTGAAATCACCTTTTGGCAACTGAATTTTCTGTCCCTGGGCAGCAACAACATTATTCACACCATCATCGCTACTTCCAATTTTAAAACTGATATCTTCACTGGCAACCATCGGCGGAAGCAATTCAGCAGAAAGAGAAAGACTATCCACCATATTACCGTCTGCTCTGTTTCCATCAAAACTGATAGCATCCTGATTAAATGGCAAGTCAATACTTCTTTGTTCTGGCAATGAGGTCTCCAGACTTGATTTTTCAAGCTTAACAGCAAAACTTTTCATAGAAAAATGGCTCATATCAAAATTCAATTGGCCATTTTTGATACTGGCCTCTCCAATTTTATTTTCCTGACCATTAACTTCATAAGCATCTATAACTTTACCAGGAAAGCTCACGCTAACATCATCTGCATATTTTCCAAAAAGTTCATTAAACCGAACAATGAAATAATCACTTTCTTCTGCCTTTTTGAAAGCCATTAAACCAACTTTGTTCGTATTCAGTTTTACCAGTGAAAACTCTTTACCTAGTGAGCCATCATGCTTTGAGGTTTCAAATCCAATAAGTGGATCATTCACAAAACTCCCCTGCCATGGGGTATTCGCATAAACCCAATCACCAACATGGGGATAAATGGCATACTTAAAATCGTGAATTCCCCAGTCCTGAGAACCTTGATACACATACGAGTTTGCTCGTGGTGTATACATCAAAGTAAGCCGCAACGTACTATCGTCCGGCTTGTCTGAACCATATTTACAATCTTCAAGAATTGATACTCCGTAATTGTTAGGCCTGTCAGTCAAATCAAACCATTGACGACTTGGAACCTCAAATTTCACTTCGTTATTTGTTGTGCGCTGAATAGCTGCAGTATTCAAGCCATAAGTTGCAAACTCGTTGGAAACTGTAGTTGGAAATGCAGCTTTCAAGCAAACTTCCTTCGACTGCCAATCAATCTTATTATTAACCTTAATTCGCTTACCAGCTTCGCCAGCAGCTAAACTAACGATCTGTGTAATTTCTGAGTTCTGACCTTTTTTAGTAATTTCAAGAGCAACCCGAACCGGACCTTGCTCAACAATTTTCACACTTACATCTTTGTTCATGAAATCAATCGGCGGATTTTTGCGATCTTGCCAATCCATGTTCCACGCTGGCCATGACTGAGGAGTCTCTTTTTGAAATTGAAGAGATGCTGGTTCTGAAAGCACTTCTCTTGCTGCTTTTTTATCGTAAATACTTGAAATATCGCCGTTATCATCAACAGTTACCTTAAAATAATCATTCTCAAGTGTTTGTCCCTCAACTACCAATGATGACTGATTTTCATCATTATCAGTAACGCGAACATCATAAACAGACAAGCCAGCTGATGGAAGTTTTGCTATAAAAATAAACTTAACCTTATTTCCTTTAATTGAAATAATTTGTGATGAAACCTTATTTCCCTCCTTGTCAAAAACTATAATATTCTTAGGTGTTTTTGCAAAACTAAGTTCAGCAGTCACAACGTCTTCTCGTTCAATAGCAACCGGATTGTAAACGATCAAAGCTTTTCCTTCAACCTGCGTATTCAACTGATGTGAAATTGCACTTACCGAATTCTTAATAACCTCAGAAAAACCATTCATTGCAATGAATTCATCATTCCACGCATATTCATATGCCAGAGTCGTACTTGTTCCCGGAAGAATATCATGAAACTGACTTCCTAAAACCAAATCCCATGAATTGTTAATTTTCGCCATAGGATAAGTTGCTCCCCCCATCCAATCAGCTATTGAAGCCAACTGTTCTGCAGATCTGGCAAGCTCCTCATTCTTGCGGTTTGCACGTTTCATAAACGCTTGCGAAGTTTGTGATCCGGAACTATGTTCAGTCAGCAATAAATCGCCCTTAAAAGTTGGTAATTTTGCTTGTAATTCAGGAGTAATATCCCGGAACATCTGATCCGAAGATGTTAGCACAACTTTAAAGTTGCTATCGTCATGCCGAATGCTACTAACTGCATTGATAACTGATTCTTCTCTTGGGGCACCACCAATATCGCCTGTTCCATAATAACGAAAATCAAAAGAGATCCCGTATTTATTAATGTTAGACTCCATTCGATCTGTCCATTCCTTGTTTTTATCCAATCGTTCCTCAATACTACTTCCATAGCTCGTTGCATTCAATGCAGCCAGCAATCCTTCTCCATCCGGACCTTCCCACACACCAACATTAAAAGGCAGCCCGTTTGCAGACCCCCAAGTTAACTTTTGAGTTGAAAAGCCGAGTAAGCCTGCATGCTTCCACACGGAAGGCATTGTAGCCACGAATCCAAAGCAATCGGGAAGCATATAGTCATAGCTCACTTTACTAAATTCACGCTTAAAAAATTGATTTCCATAAAGAACCTGACGAATAACTGATTCTGAAGATGATATATTTACCTCCCCTTCATCAACCGAAGATCCAGAAACAAACCATCGTCCTTGCTTGATGTAATCACATACTTTTTTATAGGATTCCGGATAATACTCCTTCATCATATTATACCGACGGGAGCCTGTAAAATTAAATACATAGTCAGGGTACTTTTCAAGGAGTTTAAAGTTATCCTCCATCGTATTCTTAATGTATTCATTAATAGTTGTTGGAAATTCCCAATTCCATTCCGTATCGAGGTGAGCATAACCAATAGTATACAATACTTTATCTTTAGAGATATCGTATTTTTCTCTTTTATCTATTTGCTGTGCAAACAATAAAAAAGGCAAAATTCCTGAGACCACAAGAAGGTACAAACGTTTTCTCATTTTATTGATTTTTTTTAATTGGGTTAGATTGAATTACTTACTAAATTATTGCAAAAGTGACTAGATATCAAGTTTCTAATCTGATATTATTTCATTTGCTGTTGTATAATTTATTCAGTTTCTATAATCAATTCCTTCCCCTCCAACAATTGGCTATGCGAAACAAAATAGTTTTCTATTGATTGATCATCATAAGTGATACTTTTTATTTTCCTCCCTGAACCTTTTTTGGTAATTGTAAATGGCTTGCCATGCAGATTAAAGGTCACTTTATCAAACAGTGGAACGGAAACGATATACTCAGGATCAGCTGGTGAATAAGTGTAAATGCCCATAGCATTGAATACATACCATGCAGACATTTCGCCAGCATCGTCCATACCTGCGTACGCCAGTTTATCGGCTCCCATGTCATAATAATGGTTCATAATGCTGTCAAGGACAACCTGTGATTTTTCCTGTTTATCAATGAAGTAATATGTATACGGAATGCTATGACCAGGCTGATTACCATGACAATAGTTACCGATAAACCCTGTAAGGTTAGCTACTTCATAGTTTCCGTAAGGTTCAGAGAAAAGTGAGTCTAATTTATCCTCCACAGCCTTGCTATCGGGATAAAGCTCAATCATTCCTTGTGGGTCGTGAGGAGCAAAGAACAATGCATTCCATGCATTAGCTTCTCTATACATATATTGATAATACGGATAATACGGATCGAAATCTTCAATCCAACTGCCATCATCAATGCGACCGCGTAAAAAACCGGTGGACGGATCGAACACTTTCTTATAGTTATCCGAACGTTCCATTAATTCTTTGTAGTTCTCCATATCACCAAGTTCTTTTGAGATCAGCGCTATTGCATAGTCGTCGTATGCATATTCCAGTGTTTTAGTCACAGCTCCTTTATATTCGTCCCAGAAAGGCACGTTCACAGTATCCTTCTCTGCAATCCAGCCCCTTTTCAAATATTCATCCAAATAAGGTCTACCACCTCTTCCGGGAACAAAAGCGTTCTTCAGTAACAACTGGTAAGCACGGTTTAGATCGAAGTCCTTTATTCCACGTAGATAGCTGCCGGATACAAATGCTGATGCATGGTCGCCATGGAAAAAAGTAGGCATATAACCGCCTCGTTTCTCACCCTTGTCGATAATTGATTTTATTACATCAAGGGTTACATCCGGCGAAATCATACCCAGCAAAATTAACTTGTTACGATAATCATCCCAGAAAGAAGGATCGGTATATTTATTAAAGCCGTTGTTTACCACCTGACCAAGCTCATCGGTATATTCATAATTGACATCGCTGCGTAAAGTCGGCCACAAGAACGAACGATATAAACAGGAGTAAAACAACCCCTTCTCTCGCTCGGTGCCACCTTCTACGGTAATTTTGCCAAGCAATTTCTCCCAAGTGGTGTCTGCTTCATCTTGTACCTGCACAAAACTTTTGTCCACCATTTCGGCATCCAGGTTCATCTTTGCATTCTTTACACTTACAAAAGAGAAACCTATTTTCACTTCCAACGGTTCACGGCCCTTGCTGTCGGCAAAATGCACTATGCTCACTTCATCGCTTTCATTTTCCTTCACCTGTTCAATGTCGTCAATCGGGTAATTCGATATCGCGTAGTAATATATTGTCCCTTCTCCACTTTGCATACCGGTGAAGGTGTGGTCATCAATTTTTTGAATATTCCATTCCCTTACGCCATTGTTGGAGCGTTTTACATTCACGAGCAATTCCTTTTCATCGTTTTCCTGAAAAGTATATTTATGAAAAGCACAACGCAGAGTGGAGGTTAGTTCCGCATTAATGTTGTATCTGTTCAAGTACACTTGATAGTAACCAGGCCGCGCCGTTTCATTATCGTGGCTAAAAGTAGAGCGATAGTCGGTTGCAGTTACTGTTCCTGTTACAGGCAGGATCGGCAAATGCAGCAAATTCCAGTGCCCTTTGCAGGTGTGCGAAAATCCATAGATTACACTGTCTTCGTATTGATACCCGGCACCACTGCGAAATTGGGTCACCGGGCTTAATTGCACCATAGCGTTCGGAACCGATGAGCCAGGGAATACTTCCGCACCCCAGGTGCGGTTTTTTGATTTGCGGACATACCCTAAGTCTTTGGGTTCCCAAAGCGTTGCTGTACCCAACAGAGGATTAACATAGCTGGTTAATTTATTATTGTTATGTTGCGAATTTGATTTTGAACTGCAAGCTACAATAACTGTAGTCAAAGCAATCAACAAGGTTTTAGTAAAAAAAGAAACTGTTCTCATTTTTATTTTATTTATTTTCGTCTAATTCAATTCCAAAAAGTGATAAATATTTTCCAATACTAATAAACTTCACATAAGGCAATGAAAGGTAGAAATCCATCTCTTCGTCAGTCGAACGCCATTCTTCAGCCCAAATATCTTCAAGCATCGTCATCAACGGTTTTTGAACTCCTTTTTCCTGCGCACTTTCGAGCAATTCTTTAAATTTTGCTTCCGTGCGCCAAAACCGGTTGTGTCCTGTTACACTTCCATATTGCAATTCTTGACCATTATTAGGACCAAGTGTTAGATAATCCATACTGTTATAACGAGGAATCACATAAATTGAGGATCCATCAACACCTACCCATTCTGCAATCTCAGTGTCGAGTCCTGATTCATATCCATAAGGAGCCCACTGAGTTCTGTTAACAGCTGCTTTTATTCCAAATGATTTCAATATTTGAGGCATCTGGGCAAAAGTTCCATGTTCCTGATTACTATAAATAGTAACCTTTGTATCTAAATTCTTTTCAATTGCTTCGGTACCGTACAAAAATTGTCGCATAATTGATTCACCATTCACTATCAAATTAAGCGGTTCGCACCACGTGCCACCTACAATTTCAATACTTCCATCTTTTAAGAACGGTTTTAGCTTTTCCAGGTACTCCGGTTCATTCTTATTCATCTGTACCCAGCAACTACCTCCAATTTCCCAGGTACTTGCGTAATTTGGATATTTTCCGGAACTGATGCGATCCATTTCTATCGCCATTGTTTTGGTATGTCTTTCAATTGGCTTTACAAAACCATCGTGATAACCGGAAGAAAAATAAACCACCTTATTATCATCAGAAATTTTACTTGAACTTGCTTTCCCAGGCAAAGTTGCTGTAAAATAGTTTGGAAGTGACCAACCCTCTGGCTCTGCATTCAATGATTGTGCGACACTGCATTCACTACGATCTCCCAAAAGAATCATTGCACCGTCGAGTTCAATCGTTTTAATTTCCCAGGGGCGCATATTAAATTGAGTTGCCAATTTTTCCGACTGAACTAAATTATGGGAGCATTCGATTAAACTTGCATTTGAATCACCAAACTGAATAGAAACCTCATCTTTTTGTCCGGCCCATTCCCACAAGCGTACATATATTTTTCCTCCACGCTCAAACAGTGCGGTAGCAATGGTTGTATTTGAATTTATATTAAGAAAGCTGGCTTTCTCAGGCAAATCAGATTGAATCTTTTTCGATTGAAGCTCGATTACTGGACGTTGGTATTCATTTGAAAGCAATGTTATGCGCGCTGTTCGCCAATCGCCGGAATAAGGAATAAAACGATTGCGATAGGTTTCTTTGCCCTTCAAAATCTGTTTACCATTACCATAAACGTATCTTTTGGGAGCAAATGAAATAACATGTTTTATACATGAATTCTCTTCCTCATACCCATAACCAGACTGACCAATATTAAAATGCGCAATGTTTCCCTTATCAGATTCCATCGCCAAATAATTCAAACTTTCGATTGATTTCGATTTATCTGCCGGCCATGTCAGGTAAGGTGTATTTTGTAAAATGTTTGAACTTGCTTCCGAAATATCACAGTTGATGCAGAGTTTTCTTTCATGCTGATAATAATGCACACGATGAGGATTCTCCTCAATATCTGCCGGTTCCGGTCCAAAATAACTGCCGTCACCATAATCAATTGTTGTTTCATAGTCTATGTACTGACCATTTGCAACTATTTTATGCACGTATGATAAACCGTTTATCTCGCCTTCAATTTCTGCAAATGCTGTACTTTTGTCTTTGCTAAGCCAGTTTTTTATTTTTTTAGGCTTATCCGTTCGGGTATCAAATTGTGAACCACCACTATACAATGTCATATACCCAATTGAAGCCGGATTGCTTAATCTATTGCCAATCAGGGTTTCTAAACACCCATCTTTCGAAACTCGAATTTTGAAAGAATCTGTTTCAAACCAATTATTCCAAGGCAATGTTTCCTTGTTCTCACTTTTACCGGAATTATTTAATACAGCATAACCAAATCCGGGAACTTCGTCGTTATCCTCACCCAAATTCCGACTCCATGGCAATGTATTAATTGCAACAGAAGAAGAATTGATCTTTCCTGCGAGAAATTTTAACAGACCGTCCCTGATTTCAGTTGCTAACTTTTGGGATTGCTTACACCATTCAATGCCAGTTTCGTCGGCCAAACATACGTGAACGTCATGGTTCTGTGAATTCAGCATGAGTTTCCAGGCTTCATCCAAACGTGAGGACGCATTTTTTAATCCCAGCATAAAAGCAAAGGCTGCCAGGGTTTCAGTGTCCAGCAGTTCATTCTCGACTTCCTGTTGTAGAATTCTAACACGATCTCCCCGAATTCCCCAGGGAAAAGTTGAAACAAAATCCTGCTGAGTAAGATGCACCGCTGGGATCGTCTTACTTTCTTTTTGAGGAAGAGAACAATTAATTGCAAATGCCGGTAACGTTACCGCTGCTCCGGCTAAGGAAACATCTTTGATAAAGATTCTTCTTTTCATGATTAGTAGGCTTTATTTGTTGGTTTATTTTAGTTATTTAAAAAAATCTATTCTTTAGCAAACGGTATCCCGTTTACTTCACAACTAAAAATCGTTCGCAAAAGGGTGATCTTACTGGCACTGGTGATCCATTTTGCTTCAATAATCCGTTTTTCGGATCGATTCTGAAAACAACCGCATTGTTACTATCCTGATTCGTAACCAATAACCATTTACCAGTTGGATCAATTTCGCAATTACGAGGTGTTTTGCCTTGAGTAGATATGTGTTGTATTAAACTCAAACTTCCAGATTCTTCATCTACTGAAAATACAGCAACACTATTATCTCCACGATTCGTAGCGTATATAAACTTTCCGCTTGGATGAAGCAGGATTTCAGCGCATGTGCTTATTCCGTAAAAATCTTTAGGTAATGTTGAAATCGTTTCCAACTCAGACAACACTCCTTCAGATGCATCCCAGCTATAGCGAATGATGGTGCTTCCCATTTCATTTATCAAATAAGCAAACTCGCCTTTTTCATCAAAGATGACATGACGAGGTCCTGAGCCGGGAGCCACCTTTGCATATTGAACATCGTTTGGCTCAAGTTTCCCGGTTTGAGCATCAAACCGATATACAAACAGTTTATCCACTCCTAAATCCGGCACCAAAACAAATTTGTTTGTTGGATCGACAAGGATACAATGAGGTCTGGCTTGTGTCTGGCGTTCCAGATTAATACTCGTTCCCGAATGTTCAAAAAATGCAGTACGCTCTCCAATGCTGCCATCTGGTTGCAAGGCATAAACTGCGATACTCTTCCCATCATAGTTAGCAACCATCAAAAAGTTACCTGTAGCATCCAAACAAACGTAACTCGGATCACCACCAAAACTTGGCTTTGTATTTAATAGCGTGAGTTTTGCCGATGAAGGGTCTATTGTGTATGCACTAACATCACTGCCGGGAGCGGAGTTACATGTGTAAAGCCGCTTCCCATCAGGATGAATTAGAAAATATGCCGGTGCAACTGCCTCTAACAAAAATTCTGGAGTGGAAAGAATACCCGTTTCCGTATCAAAATGAGCAAGTGAAAATCCATACCCTTCTCCTTTGCCATGCGAGCCAAAATAAACGTATAAATCGGTACTACAGACCGAACCTGCCAACAAAGAAAATGCAGCTAACAGTATGGATCGTAAATTGGTAAAAGCAAAAACTTTTTTCATTATTGATTATCTTATTTTAATAATATGCACCGGCAATCAAGCAGTTATAATTAGCTCCCTAACGAAGAAGACATGGAAGGTGCAGCCGCGTTCGGAGAACTTCCCCATTCTTTGTTTGGACGATTACCCATTTCAAGAATAAGTTTTCCTCCATTAATAATGTCTGAATGAGAAAACCATACTTTATCAAGAGCTTTGCCATTAAGGGTTGCCGACTGAATGTATTTGTTTTGAGCAGAAACATTTTTAGCTTCTACAACGAATGTTTTTCCTCCTCCAACATTAATTGTCGTCTCCTCAAATACGGGGCTACCAATATCATAAACAGGCTGGCCGGGGCATTGGGGATAAAACCCCATAGCGCTGAAGGCATACCAACTGGTCATTGATCCACCATCTTCATCACCGCACAATCCAAAAGGAGTTGCATCAAACCAAAGATCCATTAACATTCTTACTTTGTTCTGTGTCATCCAAGGCTGTCCGGCATAATTATACAAGTAAGGAATATGAAACGAAGGTTCGTTACCCATACAGAACTGGCCAACCAAACCAGTCATATCAGGCATTTGACCTAAAAAAGCAAGCTTATCGTACGACCGTCCTTCAATAAAAAGCGCATTCAATTTATCAACAAATTGGTCTCTTCCCCCCATCAGGTTAATCAATCCCTGAACATCGTGCTGTACATGCCAGGTGTAAGTCCATGAATTACCTTCGGCGAAATAACCTTCTCCGGCAAAACCACCAGAAAGCTTTGGATCAAATGGTTTTACCCATTCACCGTCTGCTGTTTTTGGCCACATAAATCCGGCTTCTTTATTAAACAGATTCTGATAGTTATGAGCCCTTTTCATGAATAATTGATAATCATCATCTTTTCCCAAAGCTTTAGCAAACTGGGCCAGACACCAATCATCATAACAATGTTCCAGCGTTACTGAAACTGATTGTCGTCTGTGCCAAGGGTCAACTTCTTTCACCCACTCATCCACTCCAACTTCAGGTAGCCAGGTAATTTGATAAGGCATTTTCACATAAGCCTTTTGATAAAGTTCCCGATCAGTCATCACTTTAACCGCACCATCTTCTTTTGCATCTTTGCGAACAGTTAAAGCCGGGAAAAAACCGTTGTCGAAATAGCATTGTTCAAGTTCTGTCACATACCCCGCATCTTTCCATGGAATCATAGTCGCTTCCAAATGGTTTTTCTTCAGGCCTTCATATGCTCTTTCCACATCAAAACCACGTAAGCCTTTTAGATACGAATCCGCGATGACGGCTGTTGAATGGTGACCAATCATTGCCCCGGAACTAGGAAGCCAGCCGGTTTCTTCGTATGCGCTCACAAAATCCTGAATCGCTTTTACATTATCTTCCGGATGAATGATACCTTGTAATGGATAAGCACACCGATACGTATCCCAAACATTACCCATATAAGTAGAGCGCGTGCGATAAAGTGAACTGTAAAAAACAGTTCGCTGTTTTTCTGTTCCACCTTTAATTTTGATCAATCCAAGTTCATCATTCCACAGCTCCTTTGCCTGGTCTTTCACTTGATCAAAAGACTTTGAACCCACTTCCTCCTTTAGAAAACTTTGAGCTTCATCCTGGCTTTTAGTTGAAATACCGATTTGAACTTCCAAAACTTCACGTTCCTTCGTAGCATAGCTAATATACATCCCGGCACGTTCACCAGATACCGATTTTGCCCCGGATGAAATTGATTCATTTTTCCAACTTCCGCTAGCAGCTAATGGTTTATTCAACTTAGCAGTAAAGTAATAGGTAACATCGTTGCTTGGATAGGTGGAACGATTTCTTCGACGATATGAGGCAGTGCCTTCCAATGTATTATTATCCTTGATTTCAACAGCTGCATTTCCTCTCAAATTCAACAATAAATTTGAAGTAGTATTTTCAGGCAAAGTAAACCTAAACAAAAGCGTATGGTCGGTGAGAGTATACTCAGTATTGATATTTGGGTCTTCCAGCAACACCTGATAGTAGTAGGGTGTCGCGGTTTCCAAATCATGATCGAATGTTGAAGCATTTTCTTTTGCACCAATTTTTACTTCACCTGTATTGATCATGATGTTGGCAAAATCAGTCGGAAATCCAAATAACTTATCTGACAGGTAGGAATCCTGAACTTCTGGATTAAACGAGGGAAACAAGCCTACAGAACCACCGGGAACTTTGATCACTGGGGTTAAACCTCTTGTTTTAGGATTGATGGTTCCAATGTATGGATTCACATAATCCACTGGAGTTTTCTCGCTTACTGGCGTTTGACATTGGATATTCAAGCCTAATATGGCAACAATGGCAAAGAATAGATTTTTAAATTTCATGATGTTTTTGGTTAGTTGGTATTAATTAGTTTAGGTATATTTTACATTATCATTCTTTTACTGAAAATTTATATATCGTTTGAGATTTGAAGGTTTCTCCTGGCTTTAATATCGTATTGGGAAAATTCGGTTTGTTTGGTGAATCCGGGTAATGTTGTGTTTCCAGACAGAAAGCACCATATTTTGCAAAGGGTTTACCTCCTCGCCCGGTAATTCGTTCATTTAAGTGATTGCTGGTGTAAAAAACAACACCGGGCTCAGTTGTGTAAACTTCCATAGCTCTCCCACTTCCTGGCTCATAAGCACTAGCTGCCTTGGCTAATTTACCGGATTGGTTTCTCAAAACGTAAGTGAGATCATATCCGGAAGCATTCTTTATATCGGCTATTTGCTTACCAATCGGATGTTTTTCTGTAAAATCAAATGGCGTATCCTTTACATCAAAGATATTTCCAGTTGGGATGTTTTGATCAGCTGCCTCCAGGTATTGACCAGCCAAAATGCTTAATTCGGTATCCAAGACATTTGCTTCCTTTCCACCGGAAAGATTAAAATAAGTATGATTGGTAAGAACCAACGGAGTGGCTTTATCCGTAGTTGCTGTGTAATCAATCTTTAGTTCATTTTTATTGGTCAATGAATAAGTTATCGTTACATTCAAATTTCCCGGGAAACCTTCTTCTCCATCTTTACTGAAATAGGTCATTTTTAAAGCCACAACGCTTTTCCCTGGGACTTCCTCAATATTCCACACCCGTCTATGAAAGCCACCTACTCCGCCATGAATAAAGGAACTTAGTTTATATTCCTTTCCATCAAGAGTAAATTTAGCATTAGAAATACGGTTAGCGACACGACCGACCGTTGCTCCCATCAGCGCATTTTTACCTCCCTTGTATTCTTCAAGTGTATCAAATCCAAGGACAACACTTGCCATTTCTCCATTTTTATCAGGAGTGATAATGTCAGAAATGGTTCCACCATAATTTATAACTTTCACCATCATTCCGTGCCTATTCGTAAGCGTGTATTCATATACATCTTGCCCATCAGTACTACCAAATAAGTTTTTTGTAATAGTTGGCTTCTTACTCTTAACTTCATTTTCGGCAAAACCTGACGATTCAGAGTTTTTTGGCACAGCAAAAGAATTCAGACTAAATACTAGAATCAGGTAGAACGACATTGAGAAATACATTTTTTTCATATTGAGAGGATATTATTCATTATTAATAAATTGGAGCCAATTTAACATTGTATATTCAAACTAACTCTATACACGGCATAAGAATTTAAAAAAAAATGACAGACAGTCGAATATCAATTATTCCGAGATGAGATAAAATCCGTTCTTCCGTCCGTCATTTTACCGAATCAACTAAATATTAAAAATCGCAATTTGTAATATCATAATGACTTTCTATCCATGCAAAACGGGCCAATATCTCCAACATTCCGCCATGTTCAACTAGATTTTGAATGCCATCTCGTCCTGTAAACAAACCTTTCTCGTTCTTATCATTTTTTATTGCTGCATCCAAACATTTTTTGAATCCCTGGATATACTTCATATCCTTATTGTATTTCAATAGATGCTGATACGCTCGCAATAAAACAGCATTAAACCAATAGCCATCTCTAAATTTTTCACCTCCATAAAAGAAATCCAAAGAGCTATCAGCAATTTTATTCGCTTCATCCAGGTATTTTTCATCTCCGGTTATCTCATAGAGATATACATAGGATTCAAGCATAGTTCCAGTATTATATGAAAAAGTTGCTTTACCAATACTTCCATCTTTCGTCCGGATATTGTCATAATACAATCCCGTAGGAGTTTTCAACTTTTCATTTGTCCAGTTAAAAATCAACAATGCTGTATCTAAATAACTTTGTTCATTTGTTGCCTGATACATTTGAAGTGCCACCAAAACACCAGGTCCGTTTGAGCATGTATTCTTTGAACTTTTGGAGGTGTCTTTCCAATAAATTCCACCACCCAAAACATTATCATAACCAGTCATCATGAAGTCATACACTAACTTCCCTAGTTTCAGATAAGATTTATTTTTTGTTCTGGCGTACCCATCCAGTGCTGTAATTCCAATCCATTGATTATCATCAAAATATCGCTCACCTGGTTTCAGATTCATGATATAGTCTGAATAGCCTGGTTTTGGAGGAGCAGGATCGTAATAATTATCTATATTCTTAATCATTGGCCCCATCAGCTTGGCTTTTTTATCTAATTTTTCTATTTCATTAGTAGCCTGAAACATCGCACAAAGAGACCACAGGTAAGTATACTCGCGCAAATAGCCATCTTTAACTTCTCTTTTTGATGAATCCAGTACTACATAATAATATCCGGATACCGGGTCGAAAAAGTCTTTTTGTATCGCTTTTTGCAGCGACAACATTTCCTTTTTATAACACTCGTCATTATCACCAGCTTTCTTTTTTGCAGAAAGTAATCCCGGAAAAACCAGCATTAAAAGAACTAACAGAACAAAATTTGTTTTTTTCATCTTCTATTTTTTAGGTAAATATTTTTTTATTTTAAGTTGTTCTCCAAAATGGATCACCTGATGGAATAAAATCGACCGGCACTTCCGAGATAAACGTTCGTAGCCATCTGGCACAGTTGTCCATCCCATCTTCTTCTCGCCGGTTATGCGAAACGATGATAAAGCCTTTTTTCTGCCCGGAAGCAACAATATCCCGTTCCCATTCAACATTGTTATTTTCTCTATCCGGCTCGTAATGAATAACAACGTCAGCAATCGGGGCCCCACCTCGCAGCACTTTATTTGAGCCTCTCCCAACAGTTTTCACTATCAATTTAGGATCGCCAACAACACGAACACTATCACTTCTCAGCCGACGTTTTACATCCTTCGCATAATCCAATAGTGTAATTTCTTCAGGCAGTTCATAAATCTTATTTGCTTCGT
This sequence comes from Sunxiuqinia sp. A32, assembly GCF_052690465.1. Classification (NCBI taxonomy): domain Bacteria; kingdom Pseudomonadati; phylum Bacteroidota; class Bacteroidia; order Marinilabiliales; family Prolixibacteraceae; genus Sunxiuqinia; species Sunxiuqinia sp. A32. The sequence continues at coordinate 124,308 of NZ_JBQYLI010000008.1, read as the reverse complement.
CATATTTGTAAGTATCCCAGCCCATTACTTTCATCCAACCTTCGTTAATTCCGTCAGGCCGTCGAGCATGCCAATGATCGTGAAAACGATGGACAAATAAACCATTCTCCTTTATATATTCTTGTTTATATGCATACAATGGATCATCTTCCAATCCTTCTCCTAAATCCAGATTTGTCCAAAATGTAGGCTCATGCGCCAGAATAAAATTATTTCCGGCTTTAACTGATTTTTTTAATACATCCAGGGTAGCCATGAATGAAGTTGTAATTCCGGTAACAACAATATCCAGAGTTCCAGCTCCTTTTATCGTATCAACAGTTACCTCCCTCCAGGGAATTGCCACTTCCTTTTTAATTCGATCGACTACTTCACCAGCTGTAATTTTACTTTTTGGAGAGCAGCCAAATTGAGGAAGAAGAACACCTGCCCCGGAAACTGCGCCTACACCAGCAAGCATACCCGAACCTGAAAGATTAATGAATTTACGTCTGGAGATATTTTTATTTTTCATAGAAATCAAATTTTCACGCTATTAATAACTTATACAATAATTGGCATTTGCACTAAGGTACCCAGAACGGTTCTTTGGCTGGTATCCAATCAATCGAAACCTCAGGGATAAATGATTTTAACCAAGACGCCACTTCTCCGTAACCTGGATCTTCTGATGCATCACGACCAATTAATATCATTGCTTTATCATTGCCTTTCCAGCTTAAAAAGTCCCTGAAATATTCACAACTCTCCCACTCAATTGCTTCTGCAATTACAATTAAATCAACCTCAGGATCACTTAAAAACTCCTGTAGCTCCGAAATTTTAAACATCCCATGGGATAAAGCTGCTTTTCGAATTTTCGTTCCGGGATCTCCTTCCACCCGAATCCCCTGAATATTCAACTTTTCTTTAATTTCAATAACCTTATCCCGAAGCGCAGTTTCCGGCAACATGAAGTATTTGTTCTTTCGATTATATTCTTCACCACCATCAATCGAATCATAAATATGATATTGATCCCAGTCAAGCGCTTTTGCTAATCCTAACAACTGGCCATCCACTTCCATCGAATTCCAATTGTCATAAAACCGATATAAAACAAGACCATTGGCCTCTATGAGATTCTTTTTATAGATATATGCAGGATCATCTTTCAGATAATCCTCAGTTTCTAAATAATAGGCAGGTTGCTGTGTTATAATCAGATTTTTGCCGTCTGCAATTGCCTTTTCAAGTACTTCAATAGAAGGTGTAAATGAAGTTGCAATACCAGTTACGAATGTATTGGGATCACCCGCATTAAATACATCCTCCGGCGAGCCCTGCCAGGTATCAGCAAGCTGATTTTGCATTCGACTTATGACTTGCTTCGCTGTTATTTGTTTTGACATATGATAGTGTATTTTAAAGTTCTCGCTATACTAAATATTTTTCCATACAAGTTATTTAAATGAGTATAAACCCATCTTTCCCCCACGACTTCAACTTCAAACGTTTTCTTATCTTTTCAATGTTTTTCTTGTTCCCCAACTATAATTTGGTTTCGGTCCCATTTCAAAAACCAGGCTCCCACCTGCGATAATGTCAGAGTGATGGAACTTTGGCACATTCAACGGTTTCCCGTTCAAAATAGCTGACTGAATATAAATATTCTCTTCTGATAAATTCTTCGCTTCGATGACAAATTTTCCAGGAGTAGGTCCATCCATATTAATGGTCACTTTAGAAAATAACGGACTACAGATATCGCATTCTCCGGTTAAAAAATCCACATGATAGAATCCCATAGCACTGGATACCAACCAGCCGGACAACTGTCCATAATCCTCCATCCCACACATTCCATCAGGAGTTGGACGATGAAGCTCCTTTTGTATTTTCCGAACGATTTCCTGAGTCTTCCACGGTTGGTCTGCATAATTGTACAGGAATGGAATATGGCGATAGACCTCATTCCCGTGTGAATACAGGCCATAAAATCCGGTGACATCGCGCAAAGGGTAAGCATCTTTGGGTTGTGGCGTATTGAACATTTCATCCAGACGCGCCGCAAAAGCATCTTTACCTCCCATCAGGTCAACAAGCCCGGGGATATCGCCCATCACGTAAAACAGGTAATTCCAGGCGTTGCCTTCACGATAGATACTTTCAGCATGAACATCATAAGGGTCGATCAAAAGCCAAGAACCATCGGCATAGCGAGGCATAAAAAAGCCAACCGACTCGTTGTATACATTCTTGTAGTTTTTTGAACGCTGGGAGAAGTATTTATAATCGGCCTTTTTACCAAGGAACTTTGCGTATTCGGCTACAACATGATCGGAATAAGCTAAGCCCAGACAATGATTGATACAGTTATTCACAACACCAAAGGACACATATCCGTATTTGCGGTAAGCATCGCCGATCGCACCACCTCCGGTCATGGCCTCTTCCTTCATTTTTGCATAAATCGATTCCATATCGAAATCATCAAAACCACGGTTGTACATTCCCAATGGCGCCCAGGCTCCACCAATTCCCCAAAATTCGCCGCTCCATTCCCAGCGGGTACCTAAATTATTGTTTGCCCTGTTTTTCAAGCGTTCATTGTACCAATCCCAGCCACGCATAAAAACCCGCACAGTCCAGGGGGTGCAAAACGAGCCTCCCTGCCAGTTTCCGGCATAAGCCGGGCCTTCAGTCAGGCGGTACATACAGGAATAAAAATTTTTGCGGTCGTCTTCGGTTCCTCCTTCAACAGTAATATAACTCAAAACTTTTTCCCATTTGGCTACGGCTTCTTCGTGAATGGTGTCAAAGTCTTTGTTACCGATCTCGTTTTTCAGGTTACTTTTGGCATCTTCCTGACTTTTTGTTGAGGTACCAACTTTTACAAGAACCTCTTCACCATCAAAAGTATCAAAGGTGACGTGAGCACCAAAAGGATTTTTATTTGCCGACAAAGATTCAGGGAAATCAATGTTGGTATTCCACGTTCCTGAGCTATTAAAATCTTTATTGAATTCGGCATGAAAATAAATTTTCGTTGCACGCCGGCCACCAATTTGCTGAAATCCTTCGATGGTACGTTTATCAATGATTTTAACCGATGCTTCAGCTGGTGTTGGCCGACTATTCGACAGGTCAATCAGTACATTTGCCTCTTCGGTTTCAGGGAAAGTATAGCGATGATAGCCGCAATTTTCAGTGGCTGTCAGTTCCGCTTCAATGCCGTATGTCGAAAGAAATATCGAATAATAACCTGGCGATGCTTCTTCGGAATTGTCGTTCTTCAGCGAACGATATCCCAGAAACGGATTCTGGCGGGTACCCGGATTTGTCCTGATTTCGCCTACGGTAGGCATAAAAAGCAGGTAATTGTTGCTGCTGTACTGTGCGTTGAAATGAGTGAATCCCATAATCGAACCATCATCGTACCGATAGCCCGATCCACGCACGTGGTAACAACAGCCGTCAAAGCCACTTACCGGGCCAAGCATTAAATAACCATTCGGATCGGGCACTTTTGCTCCCGGATTTACACACCCGTAATACAGATCTTCATTGGGTGCCGGATTATTTCCGATATGATCAGGATCCAGCATGGGCGCTGTGCCAATCAATGGATTGACGTAATCAACTGGACGAGGTTTGCCGGATTGTGCGGAACCGGAAAACGCAGTGCAAAGAAAGATCAGAACTGCTCCAATACAGATGACTGATTTATATTTATTTCTATGATTTAGATTTGACATTTGAACTACTTTTAGATGTTGATACTTTTGTTGGTTTAATTGATCTCATGAAGCGTTTATTTGACCCCGACAGCAACCAGTGTGTGCGCTGAAATAGTCATCTTCACCGTTTTACCACTTAGCGAAACTTCTGCACTGCTACCGCTTTCGGGAAGAATCAATGCTTTGTTTACTGTTGATACTTTTGGTAACTCAAGTGTTACGTCTACCGCTTCGTCATTGATATTTTCAACTACAAACATATTCTCACCAAACAAGTAAAGTTCCACTCTTGCAGGTGCATCGAACTTCATGCCGAATGGTGCCAACAAGTGATCGCGGTAAGTTTTTATTTCCTCACGGGTCATATTCAAAAGCGCCTTCGGAGAACCTTTTACAGGAAGTGTCTTCACATTCACATTATTCAGGTAGGCAGGATTGGCTGTCATTCTTTTGGCAAGTCCATCGGTCACCAGAATGGGAGTTCCGCGATCGGCAACATGCTGAAATTTGCGAATAAACCCGGGATCTTTCAGCGACTGAACCGGGAAAACAACCGCCATAGCCTCTTCGTCAACATCACTAACAGGAACAAACGGAATTCCAAGTTCGCCCAAAAAACTACACACCCAGGTTTCTTCGAACGAATCACTGTTGCCGGGTTTCAAAAGCTGAACACCTTTAATAGGTTTTCCCTGAACCAAATTCGCCAATTTTATAAGTCCGGGAAGTTCTTCACTGAGTGCCTCGATTTTAGGCGTTGCTTCAAGGTGTCCACCGTAGCACCAAAGAATCACTTCGTCTCCTTCACCCAAAATGGTATGCCGGGCTTGTTCAAGGTAAGTGGGGATTTTTGTGCGAGCTCTACCGGTATCAAACCACGCACCACCAATACTGCCGAAGTTTGCAAGCCACCGCATGTTAAAATAGGCGTTATAGCCAATCTCATATCCTTCGCTTTTTTCGTAATCGAACTGACGGCCTTCAGTACCCACCCAAATGCCATCAAAGACTTTGGATTCGCGAACAACATCGTAACCCCGCGTGTGGTATTCGTCGTTCCACTGGGGATATTTAATTATCATTTTCACATTTGGATTGACGGCACGTGCAGGTTTCAACACCCGTTCTTCACTCATTTTAAGCATCAGGTCGGTGTAGTATTTTGACCAGCTTTGATCGCCTCGCGCATGGATGCAATCAGCACATTCACAATTGGTAAAATACCAATCATCAAGAATAACTTCATCAAACAGGGAAGCAGCGTATTCGGAGATTCGCTGAAGCTCTTCCTGGTGCCTTTTGTGGGTGTAACAGTGGAATATGTCGAATTCGTCAGGCCCATATTCGGTTGTTGCCCCACTAGCAACTTCAAATCCTTCGTTCAAAAACCGTTCTTTAGAATTCAGCAGGGTTTCCCGGTTTGCATACAAACCCCGGCCATAAGCTTCGAGGTACACTTTTGTAATGCCATATTTCTTACACCAGCTAATCGCGCTGTTTAATCCATCCTTATTAGCAAGATATTGGTCAACATCCTGAGCGCGAAACCAGACTGAAAGTTTTAGGACATCTTTCTCATTTTTCATTGTTTCCCACAAAGGCTGTGAGAAAGCGGAAGTAACACTTAGCAAAATAGCTACAAGAATAATCCAGAGCTTAATTTCTTTTTGATGGTTTATTTTCATGATCATTGGTGGTTTAGTTAGTAATTGAGTTTATAAATATTAACACATACTATCTTTGTTTAATCGAGCTTTAAAACGTTGTACATAGCATGATACTGTGCCTCAACAAGATCATTGACAACTTCACAGACATCGTTAAAAACTATTGTTTTATGAATTTTCAAATTGAATTTTGTCCAACTGAACAGCTTACACGATAAGGTATTTCTATCTTGAGCTTTCTCTAAAACCGTATATTTTTTTTTCGATTTTATATGTTCTAATTCTATGTAGGGAAAATTCATCATCTAACTGTAAAAAGTTCAACCCCCTTGCCATCTTCCTTCAAATTGTGTGTATATTGCTTTTCCTCCGAATTGTTCCAGTGTTCATGTACCCCAAGGCTTTGCAGTCTTTCTCCATCTTGCTTATACAAAAAACCTGATGGTGGATTATCAGCAAGGGCAGCCTCGTGCATATAGATATCGGTTGGGGCTCCTCTGCCACGTCCCAACCTGTCGCCAAATTCGGCGCGTAAAAAGTCGTAACCAACCGCATCGATCGCAAGTGGATCTAGTGACATAAAAATACTGCTTAGCCAATCGCCTCCGAACAAGTGATACCACCCCGCATATTCTCTGGTTACCGGGTCATTCACATCGCGAATACCATACAAACCATCCAGCATATAAAGAACCGTTTTTCCTCCCAGATATTTGCTGGCAATTAAATCTACAAACGGGTGATACTCGTTCGGTTTAAAGGAATGTTCACGCTCATTGATAGTACCATAATGATTTTTGGCCGTTAAGGTTATCCCCACCGAAGGGTGACCTTTTACCAGAGTCATATTTACGATGTAATCAGCCTCATACACCAGCTGAGGGATTCCTGCTCCACAATTTGTTTTTCCTGAATACTCAATCGTATTTTCGCGCCAAACTACCGGCAACCGGCCATTTGTACCATCTCCTTTTGAATCCATCCACCTTACTTCGGGAAACTCCTCATGGCAGGGTTTGTAGATGTGATCCGAAATCACACGAATGGCTTCGTAAACCAAGATATCCTTTTGATCTATTTTGGCTTCATTGACCAACTGGCGAAGGATGCCTAATACTGTTTGTTTTGAAGCGTCAATCTGGTTGTCTACATCGCCATAGCCTTCATAGGCATTGTTACAATTAATCTTAACTGCGATCGTCTGGCCGTTCTGGTAGCCTTTGTTCCCTTTGTTGTGGCTTTTGTTGTGAAAGGTAAAAATCTTGCCCCATGCCTCCGGTGCAGTTGCCGTTCCTGTCAGGGCCAGCAGGCTTTTGTTCATCATGGCACAAACCCGTTCCTGATCTGTATATTTATCTTCCCACCAATGACCTTCACCAAATTCCGAATTCCATCTGGTCGCTAAAGAATCGCGAATCCAGGTCACCCGTCCCGGGAAAATGCCTTTGGCTTCGCCCATCGGGGAATTAACTGAATCGGTTGGCACCCAAGCCGGCCTTGGAACAAATTCAGGGAATCCAGAAACGCCTATTTCAAAACTGGCTGTTAAAACAACTGCTGTTATCAGTACAAGCACTGCCTGTCTCGACAACAGAAATCGCCCTTGCCTCGGAAAACGTTTAACCAGTGATTCGCGCACTCCCAGAATCCCAATAACAAATGCCGATGCAATAGGGAAAGCTGCCCGCTGGCAGGGGTAAGTTGCCCGGCTTGGCTTGGGAATCACACGGACTAAAAACCAAATGGTAGCAACAAGGCCTATTCCCCAAAACCAAACTTTTGACCAGATTGGCTTTAGTTTATCAATAAGATACAAGAGCTTACTAAGTATTTGATTTTCCTTTTTCATACTTTTTTTTGATTCATTAGATTAAGCAATGCATAGGCTTATTCCTGTTCAATCGCGGGTGAATTGCGGATCGTGACATCGCTGACATCTGCGCCAAAAACAGCCGCTTTAACTCCATCAGCCAACTGTGGCTTGAAGTTGTCAATCTCCAATCCATGAACATCCAAAAACATAGTAGCAGGTCGTCGGTCATCTTTTTCAAACCTTGTCGTAATGTCCGCCAATTCCAGATTTTTAACATGTCTCACAAAAAAACCATAGGCAGGCATGGTGGCAGTAGGTTCAGGATATCCGGTTCCCAGTTCATTCGGTATAATACCAGCTTGGTCTTCAGTCCCACCACCCTCAAAAACCAAACGAATGTTTTCCATCCTTAAACCATCAATAGGCAGCTCCGGCAAACCGGTAATCTGAACACCACTCCGGCTGGTAATGCCAGTGGCAATTACATTTGAAATCAGCACATTTTTCATGCGGCTAACATCGGTGAGTTTACCTGTACGGTTGCGTTTCCCAGTAGTTATGTAAATCGGATAATGGGTGATGTTCATCATCGTAATATTGGTAATGGTAATGTTTTCAAGAATTCCGCCATCCACTTCTTCGAGTGCAAGTCCCCAGCAATTGCGAAAAGTACAGTTTGACACGACGCAATTTCGATAGCCTCCACTTGACTCAGTTCCAAATTTAAGTCGTCCCTGTCCCCATCCATCAGTTTGCATGGTGCCATCGAGTAAAGTACCTTCTTTGAAACCGGCAACCTGGCAGTTGGTAATAGTGAGGTTTTCGGTAATGCGTGCTTCACTAAGGGCGAAACTACTTTTGATGCAAAGTCCATCGTCTCCGGGCGCATTAATACGGCAGTTGGAAACCATGGTATTCCGGCAACAGTCAATGTCAATTCCATCGCGGTTGGTATCCATGGTAACATTGTCTATGGTCATATTATCGCAACCGGTTACAAGAATTGCAAAGTGACCACCATGTGCAATGGTAATATCACGAATCAGCACGTTTTTGCAAAGCTTCAGCGCAATGGCTTTATTGCCCAAACGTATTGGAATAAATTTCCTGTCGGGATTGGGATCCCTCCAATTGTTGTAATCGCACAAACGATCGAGCGGACCGCTATCTTTTGTCAGTCCGCCACCATGGATCATACCGTTTCCTGTAATAAATACATTGTTGAGGTTCTCGCCCCAAATTAAACTGTTATGAAAATAAGTATGGCCTCCATCCTGGTATGCCTGCCCCTCAAAAGGCTCAGTTTCGTCATATACATTCATTTCTTGGGGAGCGCCTAAAATGGTAGCACCCACATCGATGAGCAGGTTGATGTTGCTTTGCAAACGGATAGAGCCACTCAAATAAGTCCCTGCCGGAACCAAAACAGTTCCACCTCCCGCCTCGGATGCCGCTTTAATGGCCTTGTTAATTGCCGGGCTATCCAAATTCTTGCCATCTCCCACTGCACCATAAGTGCGAACGTTAAATACATTATTTATATCTTTAGGGGCGGCATTGCTGTCCCTAAAGATGCTTGATAAAAAGAAAATAGACAACAAAAGAAAAAGTGCCTTTCTTATCTTTCCAACTGTACGATCTTTACTCATCATTTCTATCCTAGATTTTTCCCTGATATTTTTTATACTTTATTAATGTTCTGATTGCCCTGGGATCTCCGGAATACCTGGATCATCCAAAATTTGTACTGCCGTAGCGTCACCAACTTTTGTCCAATCCTGCAATACCCAAACTACTTTTTTGTCTGGTGTAACTTCAATAAGTTGAGTACCTTGTCCTCCCGCGCCGCGCGATGCAAAAATGGTATTGCCATTTGCTAGCCTGGTACAGGTTTGAGGGGCCGATTTAAACTGGTATTCTGCCGGTAGATCGGTTTGACAGTTAAATTCCCAAACGACTTCACCTTGTTTATTTACTTCACGTGTTGCAGCATCCATTTCATCTGTGATCAGCGTATTCCCATTTTTAAGGCGAATAGCAGCCCAGGGTTTATTGCTTTTGTATTTCCACACTTCCTTAAAATCTTTATCGTATTCAATCACCCATCCCATATTGAGAAAAGGAATGAGATAGGTTCCGTCAGCAGTATATCGTGCACGTCGGCACTGTGGATGGATATCACCAACTGTAGGTGGTTGGTTGGAAGGGAGAACCTGATCAACTTCTACCTCACCTGTTTTGATGTTGATAACTTTCAGTTTGGGTGGCAAACCACTTTCAACAAACATGACCTTATCCATTCCGATGGGCTGACAAGCGTGAATTTCGGTGTGCTCCATTCCTTTTGAATTATTGCAATCGTAACGCCAGAGTTCTTTTTTGTCTGGTGTGATTAATGCAACATACGACATACGGGTAAAGAGAATGTTTCCGTTGGAATACATCCAAATATCGTCAAATTCAGGGCCTTCGCCAATGGAATAAGTCCAAATCACCTTGCCATCCTTAATCAGGAACATGATGTTGCAGTTTTCTCCAACATAAAGCATCGGATGCTGAGCCAAACCATTTCCAGGCAAATTTGCCGGCGCTGTTGTGTCAACCCGGCTAACGAATTGAACAAACTCTTCAGCAGGGCCCAATTCCGGTACACCGGGCGCAGTGAAAAGGTGAAGCACATCCATACAAGGAGTGGATTGAGCCAGTTGGTCATTGGTTTTAACTGGCCCTTTGCAAAAAAATAAAGTTGACGAAACCGTCAATAACACAGCAAAAAAGAAACAGGTTTTTATAATTCTCATGATTAATTGATTTAGCTTCAGTATTATTTAGTTATGTATTTATTTCCTAAAATTCATTTTAAATCTTTGTTGTGCTTGACCGTTAATAAGCCCTTTGCAAGTCTTTATTAAGAAATAGCCATCCCATAATTCGCCACGACTCAATGACCGGTTTAAAAAGCTCATCAGCTTGCCTCAAATCATATTTATTGAATAGTCAGTTTTGCAGCAAAACCACCATCGCTATTCATTTTAGCCGACATCTTATCATTGGATTCTATCCTTTGGGTTTCCTTTTTGTAATCCATAGCGTTTCTATCGGAATTCACCCCATCAGTAAACATGGTCATTAAGAAATTTGTGTTTTTCTTTAGAAAAGAAAAGTCAATATCAATTTCTCTCTCTTTATCGTTGGTAATGCCTCCAACAAACCAATCGTCTCCTTTTCTTTTTGCTATAATTATGTATTCGCCTATTTTACCATCCAGGACAACTGTTTCGTCCCATGTGTTTGGCACATCCGCGATAAATTGAGCACATTCATTTTCTTTACGGTAATGTATCGGACTGTCCGACAGCATTTGCAAGCCACTCTCAAAGACAACGTATAATGCAAGTTGATGTACTCGTGTACTAATACTCATTGGGCTAATCCAGTGAGCATGCCAATATTTTTGATGAACAGTTTGCATAGCTCCCGGAGTATAATCCATTGGTCCTACAACATTACGGGTAAAAGGCAACATTACGTGATTATTTGGTGTGTCAAAACCACCGCCTAAATTTTGTTCCATTCCACAAACACCTTCATATGCTACAATATTTGGATATGTCCGCCTCAGTCCTTTAGGAGATATTGAACCGTGGAAATCAACTAACAAGCCATTTTTAAATGCTTTTTTAGCTGTTCGTTCATAAAAATTCATCATCCATTGGTCGCTTCTGTCCATAAAATCGATTTTAACTCCAGCTACTCCTAATTTCTTAGCATAGTCAAGAAATGATGGCGTGTTTTCCACTGCCAACCATGAAGCCCATAAGAATAATTTGACATTTTTTTGCTTACCGTACTCAACCAACTCTTCTAAGTCCATTTCTGGTTTTTGTCTGGTTATTTCCATTGCACTGTAAGACCAACCTCCGTCCAACATAGCATATTTTAAGCCATATTCAGAAGCAAAATCAATGTAGAACTTGTAGGTTTCAGTATTCATACCCACTTTAAAATCAACACCTGTAACATTGTAACCATTCCACCAATCCCAAGCTACTTGTCCCGGTTTTATCCAATCAAAATTTGAAGATTCAGATGGCATTGACAGTAAATACACCAAGTCATTGGTCACAATATCTTTATCTTGCTCTCCAATTGCAAATACACGCCACGGGAAAGTTCTGTTACCTGTTGTTTTTGCGATATAGTCGCCTTCTTTGAAAATATCTACTCTTATATTATCATACTGATGGTCGATTACTGGCCCTGTCTCCTCTGGATATCTGGGAAACCAACCTTTAATTGCATTGCCATCATCGCCATTAATAAACATGGCAGGGTAATCATGCAAATCTGCCTCAGCAATTAAAATTTTAGCCTTTTGTTCATCTACGAACAATGGAAGAACAGCTAAATCTTCTTTATTAAAATCTTGCAACCATATGGGGGTAAAAACGTGTTCGTAATTACTAAAGGTACGTTCCGTTTTTGAAATGTATCCCCTATAATTGTCATCAAATAAGTAATTGGAATGCTCATCTACGACAGTGATATCTCCTTGTTTCGTCGTGATAAAGCGATAACTGACACCATTATCAAAAACCCTGAATTCCAACTGATAATCCTTTTGAAAGTATAGGGTCAACACATTGTAGTTATTCCTAATTGCACTATTTTTTAACGGTACAACCGGACAAACGATTTCATCAATGCCTCCCTTTTCTGACCTAAGAAGTTTAGGATTCTCTCCTAAAGTTTCATTTAGGAGTTCCATTGAAATAACTCCCTCTTTCAAAAGGCTTTGATGCTTATAATCAATACTAAATGCTATATGATTTGAAAGATCGACACTAAGTGTTATCTCCTTATTTGGAGATTCTGTTGTTATTTTCTTGGCTGAAACTGTTAATGCCTGGAAGAATAATAAAGAAAAAGCAAGAGCCAGGACTAATTTATTTTTCATAGTTTTTTATTTTTTAATTACTACTACCCGATTAAAATCGAAACCACAAGAAAACCACATATACAATTGAACTTATATCATTGGAGCAGATGCATTCATTACAATACCCCATTCTTTATTAGGAGTTGCCTCCATTTCAAAAATCAAACTCCCCCCCGAAATAATCTCGCTTTGTTTGAATCTTGAAACATTTAAAGGCTTTCCATTCAAGGTTGCAGACTGAATATACTTGTTGGTATTTGAAACATTATGAGCCTCAATAGTAAAGATTCCGTCATTCAATGCAATGGTAGCTTTAGGAAAGACCGGACTCCCTATCTCATAATACCCTGAAGCTCTGTCTGCAACATTAAATCCCAGCACACTTGTAGCATACCAACCTTCCAAATTCCCATAGTCATCCATGCCACACATTCCTGCAGGAATAGGTCTGTAGAGTTCTGTCTGAATCAGACGAACAATCTCCTGAGTTTTCCAGGGTTCACCAAGATAATTGTACAGATATGGGATGTGCCGGTATTGCTCGTTACCATGACAATACAATCCGATTAGGCCAGTACAGTCGCGTAATGGAATTGCATCCGTGGGCAAGGATTTTGAAAAGAAAGTATCTAGCTTGGTAATACAAACTTCCTTTCCTCCCAACAACTCGATGAGGCCAGGGATATCGCCAATATTAAACCATAAGTAATTCCAGGCATTACCTTCCCTGTAAATGTCTTCTGCATGAAAATCAAATGGGTTTAATGGCAAAATCCACGATCCACCTGGATTTTGGGGAGTAAAGAACCCCGTTGATGAATTAAACATTTTTTTATACCCTTTTGATCTTTTTAAAAAGAACAGATAATCCTCTTTGTTACCCATAATTTTAGCTAATTCTGCCATTGCATAATCTTCATAAGCCAACCCAAGTGACCGATTTACATAGTCATGAACCCCAGAATTAGAAGGGATGTAACCATATTTTCGATAAGCAATGGCGTCAGCCTGTTCCCCGTTGATTGCATCATTTTTAAATTTCTCGTAGGCAGCCTTAATATCATAGTTTCCAGTACCATTTTTACAAGCACCTACTACTCTGCCAACTGCACCTGGGCCCCAGTAACCTCCCCCCCAACTTCCGCGAATAATCCGGTTACGAGAATATTCTGTTGATTCAAACTGGGGAAGAATTCCTCCTCTTCCATAGCCATTTTTTCGATATACTGCGGTATAAAAATTAATGCGCTCTGCTTCGGAACCGCCTTCTACAACCACTTTATTAAGAATTTCACTCCATTCATCATCCGCCTGTTGCCTAATTGCATCAAAATCCATATCAGGAATTTCCTCGGACAGCTTATTTGCAGCATCTTCAACACTTTCAGTTGAAGTTCCAACCTTTACTAAAATTTCTTCTCCTGCTTTTGTATTAAAAGTTACATACGCTCCTAGCGGTAATCCTTCCGCTGATTTCGAACCCGGTGAAACTACTCGATTCTCCCAAGTACCAAATTCTTTAAAAACTTTGCTAAAAACAGCATAAAAGAACATTCGTTCCCCTCCAGGTATATTAAATACAGTATCTTTACTATATTCCTGAACCCCCTGAATCGTATGGCTATTTACAATGCTAACAGAGGCATGTTTTGCATAAGGCTGAGAATTAGCCAAATCAATTAAAACATTGGCTTGTTCTGATTTTGGAAAAGTATATTTCTGAAAACCACAACTTTTTGTTGCCGTAAGTTCAACCTTAACATTATATGTGGTTAGGACAACGGTATAGTATCCGGGAGATGCTTTTTCCTTCTCCACATCTTTTGCTGACCGATAACCAATAAATGGGTTTTCACGGCTTCCTGGAATCGTCTTAATTGCCCCAACCGTTGGCATAAAAAGAAGCTTATTATCGTCATGGTATTCTCCGTTCATATTAGTGAAACCCATGATTGTTTCATCAGTAAAACGATAGCCTGAACCACGCACGTGATAACGTAAGCCATCAAAACCACTAACTGGTCCGGCGCATACTTTTCCATTTGGGTTTGGCACCATCGCTCCCGGATTTACACATCCGTAATAAAGTTCTTCGTCTGGCACCGGATTATTTCCAAGATGTTCAACATCCTCCATTGGAGCTGTGCCAATAAGAGGATTGACATAATCAACCGGACGCTTACTGACTACTTGAGATCCTGACAGTTTGCAACTGATGGCAGCCACATAAAATATCCCAATAACGAAGCAGAATGCTATTGAATTTCTTACATATTTTTTTTTCATATCTAATTGCATTATTCTTTTAAAAATTTCTGAACTAGAAGTGTTTCGCACTATTAGCAACGGCTATTTTCATCCTGATTTTTTCGAATAGACCATTCAGCAGATCTATCTTTTTCGATGAAAAAGATAAGTAGTTAGTAGCATTTGAAGTTGTAGAAGGAGTTGATATTTTTAATACTTTTTGATTGGCGAACCTTTGGAAGAAATAGAAAGATATGTATTCACTCTTATGCAGAATCCAAATTAGGTATGCAAACCTGGTCTCAAATTTCAATGCATAGTTATCCATTAGATCAATTGGTTTAGGTAAGTTTCAAATTTTAGTAGTTGATTTACTTTATCTCCTTATATTTTAATGTATTTCATCGTTTCCAACAATATTAAAAAGCATAATCCAAGAGCCCCAAACTGGCTCTTGGATTATATGTTCACTCTAGTCCCAATTTGGGTTTTGTTGAATCACGTCATTTGTCTGAAGTGTTTCAGTTGGAATTGGCCACAAATAATGCTTAGCCGGATCGAACCTTCTTACAACAGTTTTTAGGAAGGTCGTATTATTTTCAGCATATTTAGCACCACGCACCTCATCACCAACAGGGTGATTCATAACAACCTCTGCAATTTTCCATCTTCTGATATCGTCATATCTCACGGATTCAAAAGCCAATTCGCTTCTTCGTTCATTACGAACCTGATCAATCATCGACATAGAAGTATTGCCTGGATAATTTAAGGCTAAAGGATTAGTAAACCCGCTTCTTTCACGAAGTTTCTTAATTGTTACATCCCAAACTGCTGCATCCATTTCATTCATCATTGTTTTTGCCTCAGCGTACATTAACAGAACTTCGGCCCATCGTTGAATGATGATATTTTCACCATAATCAAAAGAGCCTGCCGGGGCTGTTGGATCAAAATATTTTCTCCAAAAATATCCTGTAGGTGAACTAGGAGTTTTACCCACTTCATTTTGTCCATCTCCTGGATCAGTTCCTGGCTTGATATAAATTATTTGTGTTCCTTCATTGTTGGTCCACTCATAACCGTGATAGACAATTGTATAAGTTAGGCGTGGATCTCTGTTTGAGTATGGATCATCATCTTCCTGGTAACCTGATCCTGATTCAAATATTCCCATACCATCCAATGTTAGATAACTTTCCACCAAGTCCTGAGTAGGAACATTGTTAACAAAATCGGCTCCCTTTGAGTTAGGCCCAACATAAAACGGACCGAATTCTGACCAGTCATTCCAGGTACGCACACCTGCCTGGTACCCCAAATCAGATATCACTTCCGAGTTATATTTATTTGTAGCAGAAAAGATGTCAGGGAAATTTGCCTGTAAAGAATAAGTACCATTTACTCCCGGATTATTCATTAAATCTTCACAAACAGCTGCACATTCTGACCATCTTTCGTTGTATAGCAATACTCGTGCTTTCATAGCTTTAGCTGCACCTTTTGTAATACGTCCACGATCAACTTCCGCTTGTTGATCTCTACTAGGCAAAACAGCTGCTGCAGCATCCAACTCATCAATAATAAAATCGACGACATCGGCCTTTACTGTTCGATCTGTTGTTTTTGCTTCCTCTGGAGTTTGTACTTTTGTAATTAAAGGAACATCTCCCCATAAATTGACCAATCTAAAAAATGCGTGTGCCCGGATATATCTTGCTTCACCCTTCATGCGTTCGATAACATTGGAAGCAATTGTCGTATTATTGTCGATATTTTCTAGAAATAAATTACATGACCTTATATTTACATAATAGCTTCCCCACTCGTATTTCACCCTGTTGATCCCCGGATTGAAATTCGCATCAACTCCACTTGAAATTTGTGAAGGAGTACCCACGTTTACATCCAATGGACAATAAGCATTATCAGAAAGACATTCATTATAGAAGTAAGCCTGTGAAGGGCTGCTGGATCTATTTTGTCCTCCACTTATTTGTTGCTGATAGCAGGTAGACAGGGCATTAAATGCATTGGCATCAACCTGCCAGAAATTCGAATCAACGTACTTATCTAAAGGTTCCAAGTCAAGCTCTTTACAGCCTACTACAACAACCAATAAGAATACTATGATTAGAGTTGTTTTATTCAAAATTCTTAATATCATAATAACTAAATTTTAATTGTTAAAAAGTAATGTCTAAACCCATACCATAAAAAGCAGGTGTAGGATATTCCCTTGGACTATTTGCACCTGAAGAATTGTCATAATTATTATTGAATTCTGTCATTTCAGGATCTGCAAACTTCAAAGGTGATATGGTCAGTACATTCTGGGCTGTAAAATACAATCTCATTTTTTGAATGTTCGCTTTGCTTAGCAAGCCATTCGTTTCGAAAGAATATCCTAACTGGATATTCTTTAGCCGTGCATATGCGCCACTAAATAAGTACATATCAGACCCAGTACGGAAGTTATTATTATTTGAAGCACTACCGCGTTCAGCTAAGCGAGGATATTTTGCATCGGTATTTTCAGGAGTCCAGAAATCGCTTGAACTGTCGTACACAGTACCACCATAGTCGCTAAAGTGATAAGGCTCTATTAACTCACCTCTGATTAGTTGATCACGTTTCAAAACGCCTTGCACAAAAACGCCTAAATCAAAGTTCTTATAAGTTACATTGTAGTTAAAGCCAAATACATATCTTGGAAAAGGGTTCCCTAAAATAAATTTATCATTGGTATCAATTTTACCATCCTTATTTTTGTCAACAAATTTCCAGTCACCTAAAGTAACTTCAGCGCTTTCGAATTTAGGATAGGTGTTTACTTCTTCCTGTGTTTGGTATAAACCGTTAGTCTTATACGCCTGATAAACAGTAATCGGATAACCTACACGGCGAACAAATTCAAATTCCTCACGTTGGAACACGTTTTCAGTTTGACCGAAGCTATATTCCAACAATTTACTTAAAGCATCAGAAATACTAAATGTGACGTTATGTGAAAATTTTGTGCCTTTTGAAGCGTATGTTACTTTAGCTTCCCATCCTCTGTTTTGTACTTTCGAAACATTATACGTAGGGAACCCAGATCCAAAAATTAAAGGAACATCTTCCCTAGGAGCAAGAATATCACTTGTAATTTGACTAAAGTAATCCAACGTAACATTCAACTTTCCTCCTAACAATGTAGCATCTACACCAACATCAAATGTTGCCGATTTTTCCCAGGTAAGGTTTTCATTGGCTAAGTTACGGGTAGCGCCTGCAGTTACCTGATTGTTAAAAGCATAAACATTGGTATTGGTACTATATGTAGACTGAAATTGGTAAGGATTCACACTTTGGTTACCTAAAATACCATAATTAGCCCTCAATTTCAAACTACCAACCCGGTCTTTAAAATCGCTCATAAAAGCTTCTTCGGTCATACGCCATGACCCGCCAATTGAAGGGAAATATCCCCAACGTCCGCTTTTAGGAAAATTTGATGATGCATCAGCCCTAAAAGTAGCATCAATAAAATACTTATTGGCATAAGAGTAAGATGCCCTTCCAAAAAAGGAGTTTAGGCTACTTTCCCTCGAATCATTTACGTAGTTCCTTGTACTTCCCTCGTCTACAATTGTTCCGGTAGTTGGAACACCTAAAAGAGGATCCGTATATCTTTTCCGTACCTGACTGCCTTCTCGTATATAAGATTCATTTGCGGCACCAATCAAAATACTTAAATCATGTTCTCCAAAGCTCTTCATGTACGTAGCAACCAGGTTAGTATTCGTAAAAAGTACTTTTCGATTCCAGTCCAGAGTGCTCCTACCTGTATTGGAACTTCCTGAAGGAAAATAATTTATCTGAATTTCTCTTTCCTTGCGATTATTTGATGTTACAGTACCTCCAAATACTGCTTTAACATTTATTTCTGGTGTAATATCAAATCCTGCAGATATACTACCATTCACTTCATCATCGTTAGAAGTTTTAAATCCTCCTAAGCGCAACTGAGCTAATTGGTTGGAAGAAACAAATCCGGTAATGTAGCGTCCTTCCTCGTCCTGAAAGCTATCAGTAAGGGGAGCACGTATTGCGTCACCAAACACCCAGTTATATGGCTCATTATAAGTTATTTTAGCATACGATAATTTCCACCCAGAACTAAACTTGCCGTAAGTTATTGTTTGATTTAAACGGAAATTATATCGTTGATTTCCCCAAGGACGATCAATAACCTGACTTTTTTCCAAAAAAGCTTGCTGGTCCATATATCCAAATGACATTAAGTATGTACTATGCTCAGTACCACCACTAATGCTTAAATTATGGTTTGTTTGTGGTGCGTTATGCATTAATGTTTCTTGCCGCCAGTCACCATCACCGTTTGCTTTAATTTCTGCAAGTTGAGCTTCAGAGTATTGAGGTGGCCTCCCAGAATTGGCTAGTGACATGTTCTTATCCAGCGCATTATCATAAGCACTTACCGGGTGAAATAAAATTTGAGGTACCTGCATACCATACATACCATTATAGGTTATTGTTGGATTAGCACCAGCTTTCCCTTTCTTGGTGGTGATCAAAATAACACCATTCGCTGAACGAGAACCATATATAGCCGAAGATCCGGCATCTTTTAGAACGGATACGCTCTCAATATCACTGGGATTAAGAGTATTAAGATTACCCCCAATAATTCCGTCAATAACAATTAACGGGTCATTATTTCCAGTAGTGGTTGTTCCCCTAACATTAATAGCAAAACTTCCACCTTGTGGGTTGTATCTTCTTTGTTGGATAACAAGTCCGGGAGAATTTCCTTGTAATGCCTGAGTTACATTAGTAATAGGACGGCCCTTTATTGCTTCTTCTGTATCTACAGCATCAACAGCACCGGTTAAACTTACTTTCTTTTGCACACCGTAACCAATAGCTACGACTTCTTCGATTCCAATGGCATCTTCAACCATCTGAACATCAATAGTTGTGTTCGTGCCAACAGTAATTTCCTGCGTTCTCATGCCCACAAATGAAAACTGCAAAACATCAGTTGTTGAAAGACCGGGGATTGTATATGTACCTTCACCATTGGTAATAGTACCTTTCATCGTTCCAACAATCACCACAGTTACCCCTGGTAAAGGAAGTCCAGCTGAATCAGTAACTTTTCCGGAAACAGAAGCTTGTTGTGTAAATAACATAGCATCGTATAAATTATCAGCATCATCAGAAGTTAAGACAATTTGCCGGCCCTTAACGGTATAATTAACATTCTCTCCTTGAAATATTTCAGCCAAAATTTTCTCAAGGGAACTAGCTTCCACTTCTATATTCACTTTCCTGCTAACGTCGATAACTTTCTCAGAATATAAGAAGAAAAATTCACTCTGATTTTCAATCACTCCGAGTACCTCCTTAATGGTTTTGTCTTTCAAGTCTAAAGAAAGTTTAGTGGTCTGGGAATAGGTTACAGAAGCGACCGCTCCAAAAAATGAAAACAGAAAAATAAATAGTGTCAGTTTCATTATTAATAAAAATTTTATGGCTCTTGAAAATCTAATTCCAAGAGCATGATCCCATACATTTTTTTTCATACTTTTGTTTTGATTATGGTTTAAAATTGTCAAAAGAATTTTTTGACGTTTTTTGAATCTCTGGCAGGAAGATGGTAGGACATTTTCCTGCTTTTTTTCATTTTAATCTCATCTCATAGGCAATACACGTTTTTGTTTTAAGTTAAAATTAGCTGTATAGTGGTTTAATGTTTCTTAAATCCTATTTGAACTTTTTGCTTAGAGAACGTTCCATTCAATAGCTTTTCACTCGGCGTAAGTTCATAACTGACGGGTGTTGCCAATGTCAATAATTCAAGCACCTGAGACAAAGTCTCTGTTGTAAATGTGGCTGTATAGGTAAATTCTTTTACCCTTTCGTTGGTTATTTCAACATCGATATTGTACCATCGGGCTAGTTTTTTAGCCACCTCTGTAATTGCATCATTTTTAAACACCAACATGCCATCTTTCCACGCTGTATATTTTTTTGTATTTCCGGTTTCGAGAAGATAGGCGTTTTTAGAAGCGTCAAATTTTAAGCATTCACCAGGTGACAAAACTTTAATTTGACGATTATTCTTTTTCTCGTAAAGGATCACAGTTCCTTCAACTAATGTTGTTTCGACCAGTTTATCACTTGAATATGCACTCACATTAAATTCCGTTCCGGTTGCTTTAATATTCACTCGATTTGTCTCTACTATAAATGGGTTGAACGAATTATGAGCAACTTCAAAATAAGCTTCACCTTCGAGCTGTACTTTGCGGTTCTTTCGACCAAACCTATACGGATACTTTAACTTGCCTCCATGATTTAACCAAACCACCGTACCATCACTTAAATCGACCTTTATGCGAGAACCGGCAGGAGCCTGCACTTCAAGATTATTCATTTTTTTCATAAATAATCCAGATCCAGAGAAAGTTGTGTAGAGTAATAAAGTTAAAACCGGAATAAACAAAATTGCAGCCGCACGATTAAAAAGGAATAATAATCGTTTTTTTGAAGATAATTTTTGAGTCCTTAACCGAACTTCATTTTGACTTAAGTTGATTTTATGATGGATTTTGTCCAATAATGCATTGTATTTTTCTTTATTAATGCGTTTAATATCAGGATCAAATTCCTCCCACACCTCCTGAATATCAGACAAATCAGAGCGACTAATTTCTTCTTCTTTTACACATTCAATAAATTGTTCAAATTCACCAATACTGCATTCTTCATTCAAGTATTTTTTGAATATATCTTTCTTCATTTTTCGTTTATTGTATATGTGATACGTTTAAGATAGGCAATACCACTACATCACTTTCAAAAAAAAATGCATTTATTTCTAAATCACTTAAGATTCGTGACGTTGATACGCTAAAAAGTCAAATGGAAAAGTTAAATACCGCAAATTATAAAAACATGTAAACGAACAGAGCATTAACCAATAAAGAGGTGTCAATGTTACCACGAAGAAACTTCAATGCTTTTACCATGTGATTTTCTACCGTATTTTTTGAAATTCCTAATTCCTCAGCAATTTCAAGATAAGTCATGCCTTTTTCACGGTGCAAATGATAAACTTGCTTTTGTCTTTCAGGTAATTTTGAAATCAGACTTTCGACTTGACTACTTAGCTCATTAAATTCGATCTGGCTAACCGCTGTTGGAGCATTTTGTAATACGGAGGCTTTTTTTAAATGTTCAAGATATCCATTACTACTAATTTTTTTTCGGATTAGACTAATAGAAAAGTTATATGCAATTGTAAAGATATAGGAGTTTAACAATTGAAAATCTCCAATTTTATCTTTAGACTCCCAAATCTTTACAAATACTTCCTGAACAATATCGTCAGATTCTGCTTCATCTTTCAAAATCTTAAAAATGAATGAAAATAACTTGTGACTATATTGTTCATAGATATAATCAAACGCCAATATATCTCCGTTACGCAAACGGTCTATTAATTCAGGTGTTATATTTCCCTTTACCGCCACTTTTAAGCACAAATTAAGTCTGAAGGATTGTAAAAGTAGTAAATTACCCCAATGTTAAAAATATGTGCATGCTTTTATTCGTGTATGATAGTATCCATAATTAAATATTTCACCCCTAATTTTCAATTCTAAAAGTGTAACATCTAACATCAACTTATCTGAAAATCAGGCGTTGAATTATTCGTAATTTAGCCATAGCCAAACAGTTTCATTTACATCTTTCTAATTGTCAGAAAGAATGTTTTTGATTTGTTCTAACTCTGTTTCTGAAAACTTCACGTTTTTCAAAGCAAATACATTGTTTTCCAACTGTTTAACAGAACTTGCTCCAATTAAAACAGATGTTATCCGCGGGTCTTTGAGTAACCAAACCAATGCCATCTGCGCCAAAGTTTGTTCTCTCTTAATCGCTATCTCATTTAACTTTTTCACCTTTTCAATGGCTGGTCCAACCATTTCCGGTTTCAGAAAACCCCATGATTTAGCGGCTCTTGATCCTTCCGGTATTCCATCCAGATACTTGTCAGTAAGAAGCCCCTGCGCCAGCGGTGAAAACGGAATACATCCAATGCCTTCCTGCTCCAGCACATCCAGCAAACCATCTTCCACCCAGCGTTCGAACATAGAATATTTTGGTTGATGAATTAGACAGGGGGTTCCCAATTCTTTCAGGATCTTTGCAGCCTCAGCAGCCCTTTCTGCCGGATAGTTTGATACACCGACATACAATGCTTTTCCCTGACGAACAGCCTGATCGAGCGCCATCATCGTTTCTTCAAGCGGCGTATTGAAATCGGGACGATGCGAATAAAAAATATCGACATACTCCAAATCCATTCGCTTTAAACTTTGATCGAGACTTGACAAGAGGTTTTTGCGACTCCCCCATTCACCGTAAGGTCCGGGCCACATATAATAACCTGCTTTGGATGAAATGACGAGTTCATCGCGATAAATTCCCAGGTCTTGTTTCATAATCTTACCGAAGTTTTCTTCAGCTGACCCGGCTGGCGGGCCGTAATTATTCGCCAAATCAAAATGTGTTATTCCCAGATCAAAAGCTCTGCGACACATGGCACGGCTGTTTTCAAATACGTCAACACCTCCAAAGTTATGCCAGAGCCCTAAAGAGATAGCAGGCAATTTCAATCCCCATTTCCCACATTTGTTGTACAGCATTTCGCCGTACCGGTTTTCATCAGCAACGTAAGTCATTTTAATTATTTCGTTAGTTTATTACAAATATTTGGATTCTGTTTAAATTGTGCCTCGTAACAGGCACCTTCTACTTCAAAGGTTTTAAAATACACATGGCCTCCATAAGCATGCACCCTGATAACATCGGAGTTAAAGCTACGGGATCTTTATCACCGGGTGCATTCCACCAATCACCACCGTATAACATTGTCTTTTTGTTCAAACCATTTTCTGCCATTACGGTAGCACACTTTGTAATGTAGTTGTAATACTTTTCGTGTGAAGCAGCATCCAGGTCCGGTTCATTGATCAAGCGAACAAAATAGCGGAAGAAAATGCCATGGAACAGACCACCATCGCCGGAGGTTGCATTGGAAAGTACCCCCTTGTTGTTTGACATGTGATCAATTACATAATCGGAAGCTTTCTTTGCGTCTTCCAGGTATTGTTTGTCTCCGGTTATTTTATACAGTTCGTGAGCTGCACCAATAAAGGTTCCCTGGTTGTAGGTAAAGATGGCTTTCCCCAGACCACCACGTCCGTTCATATTATCGTAAACTTTACCTTCTGCTTCTACATAAAGGTTTTTACGCAGCCATGAATATATTTTAGTAGCCTCATCGAGGTAAGCCTGTTTTGTTTTAGCACCAGGATTCTTCACCTTATCATACATCGTATAAATACGGGCAGCAATAATGGCTGCCGGTCCGTTTGAGCAAGCATTCTTCGACTTGCTTACATCCGTTTTCCAGGTAATACCGCCATACCATGGAGCTTCATCATCAGGTCCCCATTGTGGCCAAATCCAGTCGTTGTACATTTGCATGGCTTTGTTAATGTATTGCTCATTGCCGGTAGATTCAAACATACGAAGTTGGGCAAGGGTAATCCATTCCATGTCATCAACAAATACGTTCCACCATCTGTCCTCATCTCTTCCTGAGAAGTTAAACTTGGGAGCACCTTTCCACCACAGTGGATAATAATCAAGGTAGTACTGCGAAGATGTGCGCATATAAGCATCCACAACAACATCCATAGCGTGTGCCTGTGGCCAGTAATGGTTTGTGGTCATATTCGACAAATCACTTCCGTAGTTGAAATAATACCGATCTTCATATCCTTTAAAATTGGCACCCCAGAAATGATCGATTAAAGCCCGGCTCATCCCTTCAGCCGTTTTTTCCCATTGGATGGTAGTTTTCGTATTAGCCTGCTCATTCCCACTGGCATACAAGGAAATACTATAAACTGATATTAAAAGAAATAAGAATAATCTTTGCATGATCTTTTGGTTTAGGTTGTACTATTTTAGTTTTTTTTAAATTAACGCATCAAAACTAAAGAATTATGCTTTGCAATCCTCTATGCAACAATTTACATTAACAATCATTATGAATTAAATAAGAAAGAAGCCAGTGTCATAACTTGCATGAATAGCTTCTTTCTGTAACTAAAACTAAATCAACAAATCAAAACAAACTAGTTTTCAGTTGATATGAAACTTACCGCCGCTCCTACGGTTTGAATACTTGCATTTCCACTTTCTAAACGACCTCCACTGGCTGAAATCGTGATTTTCCCCGGTTTATCTGTTGATTGAATTATTGCTTTCAACATTCCCTTCCAGGTATGCTTATGATCAACAAATTTTTCAGGTTCTGTTCCGTTTTTACTGGCATCAGAGTCTGCACTTCCCAACCCGATGAGTTTTCCATCTCCGGAAACATCAACCGTTATTGACAAATCAGCATCAGGAATAATATTTCCATTTTCATCCTGAATCGTAATAGTAACCACAGAAACATCCCCGGCAATGCCAATTTTACCTGGCTTGGGCTCAACTACAATTTTCCTTGCTTTTAACATGGGTTTGAAAACCTGGGTATCTACAATCTCATCCCCGTTTTTACC
The DNA here is from genome assembly GCF_052690465.1 of Sunxiuqinia sp. A32. NCBI lineage: Bacteria > Pseudomonadati > Bacteroidota > Bacteroidia > Marinilabiliales > Prolixibacteraceae > Sunxiuqinia > Sunxiuqinia sp. A32. Next base: position 99,268 of record NZ_JBQYLI010000008.1, on the reverse strand, counting down.
AACAAATTTCAATGTACTCCCGGAAACAAATGGCTCAATATGACTAAGCGCAACATCTTTCTTGAAAAGTAGCTTATAGTCGCTCCACTCATTGGTTCCATCATGGGTACGCATTACAATCGTCTTTTTCAGTTCATCATTCAGGTAGACTTCTACTTTCTCACAATTAGTATATCCCATAAATGCTACATGGTCACCTTCATACCCTTTCCATCCACCGGAAGTTGGCTCAACATGAACTGTCCACTTTTTCATTTGGAAGCCCCACTCTGCTTTTGCACGCCAAAAACGGATGGTTGGTTCGTGCACCATGTTCCATAATTTGCCTTCACAGGCGAGTTCGGGCCAGCTGTGTTCACCTTTGTAGGCAAAACCTGACCAAGGCGAGCCACCAGCAACATAATCGCGCTTTTGAATAAATTCAATCCCATCTTCAAAAGTGAACTCACTGATATAGAATTTGCGGTCGGGATAAGTTTTATGATCGGCATCAATTTTATCCCAGTTAATCCAGTTGTAGCCATGCAAATCCCAAAGATACTGGTAATCGGGATTGCCTCTTGAACCATCAAGGGCCCAAGAAACGTTAATTGCACTGGTTACCGGACGGGTGGGATCTTCAGCATTGGCAACTTTCTTCAGCCTTTTCCCAGTTACAACACCTTCGTCGGTTCCCTGAATCCGATCTTCGTTGGCCAAACTCCAAAGAATCACACTGGGGTGATTTCTGTCGCGTCGAATCAAGGTTTTCAGCGACTCTTCATCAAAATCGGTATTCCGGAAGTACCGTGTTTCGTTCCAAACCATTACTCCATATTTATCACAGGCATCAAGTTCATCGGCTGCACGCATATTGTGTGCTCCTCGCAAAAGGATAATACCGCCGTCAGCCATTTGCCTGATATTTTCGTATTGAATACGTTTTGGAACAGCCATCCCCAAGCCGGCATAATCGTCGTGATTACATGCTCCGTAAAGTTTATAATGTTTGCCATTCAGAAAGAACCCTTTGTTGGCATCGAAGTAATACGTACGTATCCCAAAGTTGGTGGTATATTCATCTTTCTGTTTCCCGTCACGCATAACTTTTGTAACCACTTTGTACAGATACGGATTCTCCGGGCACCACAACTCGGGTGATTTTACAGTCACATTTTGATTGAATTCAAATGTGGCATTTTTCCCAATACTTTTTTTGCTGGTCACAGTTGCCACAACATTGTCGTTCATATCCAAAACAATGCTTTGAAGCGTACAATTCACTGATGAACCATACTCATTGGCAACTTCAGTTTTAATATTAACCGTTGCATTTTCGGTAGTGACTTTTGGCGTAGTAACATAGGTTCCCCATTGAGCAACATGTAACCTATCAGTAATAATCATTTTTACAGGACGGTAAATTCCGCGGCCTTCATACCACCAACCTTCATTAAGTTCTCCATTCACTTTTACAGCCAATACATTTTCCGCGCCAGTCCTGATATGTGGAGTCATGTCATAAACAAAGCTGGTGTAGCCGCTATAGTTATTGCCCAATAGTTCGTCATTCAAATAAGTGTAACTATCACGAAATACACCATCAAATTCAATAAAAACTTTTTTATCACTGATATCTTCCGGCACCCTGAAATACTTTCTGTACCATGCCATTTTCCGTGGTAGATAGCCTTGGGAACCGGGTTTCTTGTGAGTTGAATACTTGGAGTATCCATCTTCGTACATGGTGTTTTCCAAACTATAAGGATCATCCATTGCATAATCATGGGGAATAGTCACCCGGCTCCAATCATGATCATTGAACCAGGCTTTTTCTGCCCCATCAGGATTCATTCCCTTTAGAAATTTCCAACCGTTCCAAAAGCTTTCGGTATATCGTTGACCGTTATTCAACTGATCTTCTGCGACTTCCCGACCAACTTGCGACCAGGAGTTTGTGGTTAAAAGTAACAAGGCAATCACCATTAGTCTGCCAGTGACTAGCCTCTTGCTGTTTTTAATAGTTTCAATTAGCATTTTTAATTTGGTTTATTATTAATGGTTTAGTTTAATTTTCAATTTTTAGAGCCCGAAACATGGCAATGCGCTGTTCCCTTAAAGGATCATTTACCAACCGACTCTCATTGTCAATAATCATGGTTGCCCTGTTCTCATTTTCAAACTGGTTCCACTTGGGCATTTTTGAAGTATTTGGGTTTCCTGTTTTTGCAAAAGCAATCCAGGCATCACTGACTTTATCAGCCAATGCCATTGCATCAGGTCTACCCCCTGTCAGGGCGGAGCAAATCTCAGCGTTATCAAAAGCGAAAGGCCATTCAATGTTATGCGGTGATTTTAGCATACCTCCCTGCACCGGGCTTTCCCAAGCAAAGTAAAACAGGTATACCGGACCACGGCCTAATGCAGCTCGTCGTTCAGCTACTTTCATTGTTTTGGCACCATAGCTGAAATCACTTGCTATCAAAAAGAAAATATCGGACGGTGACAATCCGGGATTATGCTTTTGGTACAAGTCAATCATTTCATCCGGCTGTTGTCCAATTACTTTCTGAACCTCTACTTTCAGGCTTTCATTATCCAAATGCCAGTATTTTGCATCTGTAGTAAGCCCTGTCCATTCGGTACGGGTAGAGCCAACTAAAATGGGAACATCAGGCGACACCGAGGAAGCAGTTGGATAGAATGGATGTTGCGGAATGATAGTTCCATCTACAGAAGGTGCAAATCCGTAATAATCCAGTTCTGAATTGCCAATGTCATTATTGACTTCATAGTGTGCCATCAAAATCTGATTTAACGGAAGCTGTTGTATTTTGTGAATATTCCTTTTTTTAAGGTTCAGTTTCTTGAGCAACATTTCCGCATTGCGCAGCGCAACTTCTTTATCAACAATATGCAACGCGATTCCACTATGAATAGCTGCCCTGTGGAACAATCCCTTTGCTGAAGGCATTGCAAGTAATGTTTCACACTTTCTCCCTCCACCCGACTGACCAAATATCATCACCCGATCAGGATCGCCACCGAATTGTTCTATATTCTTTTTGACCCACTTTAAAGCATGCACAATATCCAGCATTCCAACTTGTCCGGAAGCCGAAAAGTCGGAGCTGAATTCACTCAGATTGGCAAAACCCATCACATTCAGACGATGATTAATGGTCATTACCACCACATCGCCGCGAAGACAAAGGTTGGTACCATCCCATCCCGGATTTGAGCCGGAACCACCGCGAAAACCACCTCCGTGCAACCAAAGCATGACCGGCCTTTTACCACCATCGTTGATAGCAGAAGTCCAAACATTTAATACCAGGCAATCTTCTCCTTCACCTGTATTCTTGCCGCCGGGCACAGACAAAGCTTTATAAATCGACGGACCTGTAAGCTTTTCCTTTTGAGGCTCAGCTTCCCTTTTTGAAGTAGCTTTTGACTTAGTTTTTCCCTCCTTTTTGGGGGGCCAATGTGCACTTTGAGGTGCGCTGTGACCGTATTCCAACGCATCGCGAACGCCGGTCCAGCTTTGGGGATCAACAGGAGGCATAAAACGGTTTAATCCGCCGGTATTTCCTCCGTAAGGAATACCTTTAAAGATCTTTATGCCACGGCTTTCAACGCCCCGCACTTTCCCGAAGGTAGTTTCAGCCAGCACATAAGCTGATTCGTTTGCGTATGATTGTCGGGTCAAGATGCTACCGGAAAATACGATACCCGTAGTACCGGCTCCCGAAAGCTGAAGAAATCTTCGTCTGGAAATATAACTGTTTTTCATTTCTCTAGTTCCTGAAATTGGGTTGCTTAGCATTCAAATTTCGAATCCATTAAAAATTCAGTTCTAGTTAACGATTGCAGCAATTGCAGCGCCCAGCAAACTTGAATTTTTAACTTCGGCAAATTCATAGTAGCGTTTGTTTTCTCCTTTAAGGAAATCATCAAGGTAGACTTCAACCATCTTTTTAAGGTTTTTCAGCTTATAAAAGGTAGTTCCTTCAATCGTCAATAACGCTGTTTTATCTGCACCTTTAGCAAGGTCGGTTTTTAAGATTACGGCAGCCAAATTAGCTGCAACCAATTTCGCAGCACGTTCAATAAGTGCTTCAATAATTAGCGTAGCCGCTTTTTGGTCATCATCACCTATCAGGATATCAGCCAAACGATTCGTTGTCAGGTCAATTCCACAAATGAACTTATTGACTTCCTCTGATGAAAGCTCATCTAACTCGTCCAGAGACAGTTGCGCTGAATGAGAAAAAATACCCTCGAGAGAAGCAATTTTTAAAGCCGTAGTGCACAATCCACCAAGATATCCACCAGAAAACATTTTTTCAAATGTATACCGTCCCGGATTCTTTGTTTGGCTATCAAAAAGAAGATCAATATCCGTTCTAATGGTCTTGTCAAAATTTCCTGATTCAATGTTGATTATTTGACTTGCCGATAAATTCAGACCGGGAGTTTTGGAAATATTTTGATTTAATTCGATGTAGCTGGTATTGGTTCCTGTTCCTAGGATAAATCCAATATAAGTATCATATTCCTTGGCTACGCCAACTGCTTTTCCAGCTAAAAGAGTTGCAACAGTGTCATTTAAAAGAACCAGATTTTTATCGGGTGTATCCATTGCGGCCAACAGATTTTCGCCAATCATCTCGCCAATAACTTCTGGTGCTTTAACCTCCTTACTCCATTCAATCAGCTTTCCATCCTTGTTCGGATAGATTTCAGTCGGATATGAAAAGCAGAAGCCAATTTTGTCAGAAATCGATTTCAAATCCTCCAAATAGCTGGCAAATGTGTCGAAGAATTCTTTTTTCGATAGTTCGCGATCAACTGCCGGCATCTTGCTCTGTTGAAGATCCTCTGTTATCAGACTTAATTCATCATCAAAATAAACCTTTGCCATGCGCAGGTTTGTTCCACCGGCATCTACGGCAATAACAGGTTCGTTTACCTTGACTGATTTATCGGTTTCTATAAAGGTTGGAATCATCATCAATGAACTTGATTTTCCCTCAAGTCCAGCTTCCATATCCTTTATAAAACTTGTAACCAGCGATTGCATATCAATATAATCGCTTGATATCTTGTGATCTTTTAAAAACTGTTCTACTAAATTCATTTGTATCTATATATCAATTAGTTCAACTTTATCATTCTAAATTTGATGACTAAAAACGAGTGTTATCTCATTTCTTTCCATGCATTGATTAATCCATTTGTAGAGGCATCGTGACTTGTAACCGGAACATCCGGAGTGAGTTCTTTCAAGATTCCATTGGCTAGCTCTTTGCCCAATTCCACTCCCCACTGATCAAAACTGTATACATTCCAGATAATTCCCTGTACAAATATTTTGTGTTCATACATTGCAATGATAGCACCTAAAGTCCACGGAATCAACCTTTTTAATAAAATAGTATTCGTTGGTATGTTGCCCGCAAAAACCTTAAAAGGCAATAGTGCAGCAATTTCATCATCTGTGCATCCTTCGGATTTTAGTTCTGAAATAACCCTCTCTTTGGTCTTTCCAATCATCATTGCTTCGGTTTGGGCAAAACAATTGGCCAACAATTTGGAATGATGATCACCCAAAGGATTATGAGATATGGCCGAGGTAATAAAATCACATGGGACCAGTTTCGTCCCTTGATGAATTAGCTGGAAAAAAGAGTGCTGACCATTTGTCCCGGGCTCGCCCCATACAATTGAACCAGTTTGGTAATCCACCGGACTCCCGTTTCGGTCAACATTTTTCCCGTTGCTTTCCATATATGCTTGCTGTAAATACGCGGGAAGACGATGCAGATACTGGTCGTAAGGCAAAATGGCTTCGCTCTCTGCTCCATAAAAATTATTGTACCAAATGCTGATAAGCGCTAAAATTACAGGGACATTTTTGTCAAATTCAGTATTTCGAAAATGATTATCCACAGCATGGGCACCTTCAAGCATTTCCTGAAAATTTTCAAAGCCTATCGCACATGCAATTGGAAGTCCGATTGCTGACCAAAGCGAATATCTGCCTCCTACCCAATCCCAAAACAGAAAGCGGTTTTCTTCATCAATTCCAAATTCGGAATATAGATGCCCATTCGTTGCGTGCACCGCCACAAAATGGTGCTTCATAAAAGTTCTGTCTTTGGCAATGTTTTGGAACCAATCTCTTGCTGAATAGGCATTGGTAACCGTTTCCTGAGTTGTAAAGGGCTTTGATTCAACAATAAAAAGCGTTGTTTCTGCGTCAACTTGCTTTAACGTTTCTGTAAGATGCGTTCCATCGACATTAGAGACGAAATGCACGGTGATATTTTCTTTTTTATACTTCTTTAGTGCTTCGTAAACCATTAGCGGGCCAAGATCACAGCCACCAATGCCAATATTAACGATATCCGTAATGGCCTTTCCGGTGTATCCTTTCCATTCTCCTGAAATTATTTTTTCAGAAAAATCCTTCATTTTTGCGAGAGTGGCATTTACATCCGGCATAACATCCTTGCCATCAACTATTACAGGAGCATTGCTCCTGTTTCGCAAAGCAACATGAAGTACCGGCCGGTCTTCAGTAGCATTTATATTTTCGCCAGTATACATGCTTTCAATGGCACTTTTCAGGCCACATTCCTCTGCCAACTCAACCAGTAGCTCACGTACTTTATCGTCTATAATATTTTTTGAGAAGTCAACCAGGATGCCCTCAAAACTCAATGAATACTTTTGAAACCGATCAGCATCTTTTGCAAAAATATCTTTCATCTGAGTCCCCATAAACGTCAAAAAATATTCTTCCAGTTTTCGCCAAGCGGATGTCGTTGTTGGATTAATTTTTGGTAACATTTGAGTTCTTTGAATTTTAGAATATGTTTATTCTTTATAATTATCAATGAGTATTCTCGCTCTGAGAATTTGAAATCAATGAATTAAAGCTACTTGCTCCTTCATTTTCTCAAGCCCGGTTTTGGCTACCAAATAAGCATCCTGTTTATAATATTCCTGATTAAAAAGCTCCAGAGAAAGAACTTTTGTTCCACCCATATTTGACAGATCTGACAATATCTGAGTCATTGGAGCTGTTCCATCGCCCGGATATACGCGATCCTTATCAGTTTGAAGTCCCCTTGGAATTGACGTGACAAAGTCATTCATATGGAAGATCTCGATAACATTCCCATTCAGCATCTTAAGTCCATCGAATCCGGATCCTCCCCGGTGCATGTGGTAAACATCAGCAAGTATTTGCACATCCGGATCATCAGCAACAGCACCAACCATCATGGCCTGGCTCAGGGTAGAAAATGCCGAATGCCCCCAGAATTCCAAAATTGGCTTCACCCCTGTTTGTCTTCCGAGATCGAGCATCTCCTTGTAACGTTCACCCAATTTTATCAAATCCGGTTTATCATCAGGACTTAATCCTTTGGCGCAAGCAGCAATCCGCCTACACCCCAGCTGGGCCATGAGCTCCATTTCTTCCTTCATCAGTTCAAAAGCTTCTTTTCGCTGCTCGTCATCATCAACCATCCATGTGGCAAATCCAATCGCATTTTCAACGGTTATACCTCTTTCATCAATATATTTTTTTAATGACGTTATTGTGTGTCCTTGATTTAAATATCCCTTCACATCCCTAACCCAGAGCTCAATACCGTCATAGCCTGCCTTGGACGCGATATCAATGTATTTTAACAAGCCTGGATTTTGACCGGAGATTGTACTTGTGTTTAGACAATATTTAAAATTCGTTTTATTCTTATTCATGGTTAAGCGTATTGGTTTAGGAGAAAAGGCTAAAGCTGTTGCCATTGTAGCTACACCTGCAGATTTGCCAATGAATTCTCTTCGATTTATTTTCATCATTTTAGAATTTGGGTCATTTTTTCGATAAAGATCCAGTCCTTTAAATCCGTAAAAATCGAGCTAAGACCAAATCTTTCTGCATCAGAAATATACTTTCTTAAAAATTTCATTTGCATGAGGTTAATTGCAACACTACAATTTTGAACAGCTATTAATTTGCATTAAAATCTACCTATAATGCTATTACAAATTATTAATAAGAAAGTCCCTGCTTATCCTTGCACTTTCCAGTTGAGTGTGAGTTTTACAAACATCCTGTTCAACGAAGAAATATTTGAGACCACCTTTTTCGATGCTGGCAAAAATTGGTTTGAAATCAATTATCCCTTCACCTAAAGTAGCCACTTGCTTATCAGCAGTTATATCTTTCATATGGAAAAGTTCGAACCTGCCAGGAAATCGATTAAAATATTCGACTGGATTTACTCCAGCCTCTGTAGTCCAGCAAAGATCCATTTCAAAAGCAACTAAATCAGGATCAGTGTGGGACAAGAGTACATCGTAAGGCACTTCTCCATCAACCTTCACAAACTCCGTCCAGTGGTTGTGAAAACAGAATTTCATGCCTAATTTTTTACATTTTTCTCCAGTCTGATTGAAAAAATCCGCCGTCTTTTTGTAGTCATCAATTGATTCAACCCAAGCCTCCGGGATTGACCGAAGCACTGCATACTTCAATCCACCTTCAGCAAGTCCGTCAAGCATTCTGTCTGTATTTTCCGGAGTAAGAGTGTTGTGGCTACTGATAAATTTCATGCCAAAACTTTCAATTTTATTTTTGAAGTCTTTAGGCTTAATGTTGTAAAACCTGCATTCAGAATCCGTTCCTGCTTCAATCCAGTTAAAGCCCATTTTTGCAACTGCTTCCAACGTGGCATCAGGATCTTTAACCATTCCATCGCGAACCGTATAAAGCCCAAGCCCTGTTTTCTGCTGCTGACTACCGAAAGTGCAAGATGACAATAAGGTTGCTCCACCAATAGCTACACTCGCGGTTTTTAAAAATTCTCTTCTTTTGATCATATTGATTAGTTTATTGTTCGGGTTAGAAACTGTTATAAATTGTAATATGTTTCCGCATTTTTGTGTAGAATCATATGGGCTATTTCATTGGCTTGGCCAAACGTTAGAAACTGATCTTTTACCAATTCTGACAACACATCACCAACTACTTTTTTAAGCACTGTTGCTCCCATATAGGCTGTTTCGGGTCCGGAATGACAACCACCTCCGTAAAAAATTTTCGAAACCGGAGCTATCGTAAGCACATCATGAAATAAATTCTTTAATCCGAGTACATTCCATGGGAACATCCAACTTAGATCCAAATAAACATTCGGAAAATTATAGGCCATTAATGCAGCATGTTGCACCCACGGATGCCCCCCATGTAGTAACACAATTTTAAGGCGCCTCAGTTCCGGCCGTTTTAAATAAGGAGCCAGCAACAGCGGATCAAGGGTCTGATTTATTGGAAGTACCGAACGCATATCTCCTGTTGTACCTGTATGAATGTGAATAGGGACTCCTTTTTCACAACAATAATGTGTTAAATCGATAAACGATAACCGGTAAATTTTTTTCCAGGCCTCAACATCTCCCAAACGAGCTGACTGGTAAGCTGCCTGATAAGCTGAGAAAGAGAGTTCTTCAACATCCAAACCGGTTTGTTCGCCAACATGACTTTTAACAGCAATATATTCCTTATCCGATAGTTTTTCTTCTATTTTGGTAATAAAGGTTTTGCGAAATGTTTCAATGTTATCGCAGGTTTTTAAACACTCTTTAAATATTTTATCGTTAGGAACGAGACGATAAATTTTGGTTGGAATCAGAGGAGGAGTTCCTTCCCTGTCATCTAAAACAATAGCTTCAATTTTGGCCTTCGAATATAGCATTTTTGTATATCCGGCGGCATCTGCCATTATTCGACGATAGCGCTCTGCAACTACAGTCTCCAGATTATCTGCACATCCAAATAATCTGGATAACTCTGAGACAGTGGCAAGCACTACCCCTGTATTTGCTATGTGCGTATTCAAAGCCTTACTCATGCCTGATGGCCCATCAGCTTTATAACCATCGTTTCGTTCACCATGGTAAAACATAGATGTGAAACGAGCCGGATCTGGACTTTTCATAGCATCCAGTGAATACTCGTGGTGATGATGATCTATAACTGGAAAATCTGTCAAGTCCAGCATTTCCTCACCTTTATGGATTGGATTGTCAGTGCTTGTTGACATGCCTTTTACACCTGCGACTGATAGCGAAGCCAAACTTGCAGTTGCAATAAATTTTCGACGATTTGAAGTACTCATAGTTTATATTTTTAGTTATTGAATGACGACTTGAATATGATTTGAAATAGTTCCCGGACAAATTCAACAAAAAATTATCGCATCTATACCTTCATCCTTTTCTTAAATTAATCCGGGATTTACAGGTAAAAGCGAATGCTAAATCTCAAAACTATCACATTCGCGATATGCCTGTATCACACGGGCCTCTCCTTCCTTGGTCTTATTACTTTTTCCATGCTCCATCCCTATTACGCCCTGAAAGTTCCTACTGTATAAGTATTTAAATATGCTTTTATAATTGATCTCTCCGGTTGTAGGTTCATTTCTGCCAGGGTTATCACCTGTATGAAAAGCCGCTATTTCATCCCATGCAGCTTCAAGGTTTGGAATCAGGTTCCCTTCGTTTATCTGTTGGTGATAGAAGTCTTCAATTATCTTGCAGACTGGTCTGTTAACCGCTCGGCAGATGGCATACGCCTGTGGTATTCCGGTAAGGAATCTTCCGGGATGATCATGATAAGTGTTCAATGGCTCCATCACCAGAATCAAGCCTGCTTTTTCAACCACATCACAACAATACCTCAGATTATCTATCACATTGGCGGTTTGAAAGTCTCTATGCATTTTTAGATCATAGTCGCCAATACTAATTAGTCCCCACTTTACCCCGGTTCGCTCATAAACCTCGACAGCCTTTTTCACTTCATTAACAAGTAACTCCTTTATTTCCGGCTTTTTGTAAATAAAAGTTTTAGGCGCCAAACTTGATGGAATGGCAACAAAAGGCCCCATTTCCATTCCAAGCCTGTTTATTTCATTGATAATTTTCACCTGCTCTGCGACTGGTCGCCTTCCAAGTCCATTGTCTAACATCGCTCTAAAACCCATGTCATGACAAAATTTTATATGGTCGATTGGGTCTTTTCCTGCATGTTCAGTAAACATGTTAAACATGGGGGCATATTTTAGCTTAAAAGGTTCAGAAGCATCAGAAACCTTTTTAGTCTTTGATGTTGTTGCTGCACTTGCCAAAGAAGAAGCAGACATCATCACAGAACCTGTTATCGCTGCTTTTTTCAGAAAATGTCTTCTTGAATTTTCCATTTTTGATTACATTTTAGATTAACTTGGACGTCTTACTTCCGGTGTATAAGCTTCGCCCGCTAGAGGAACAGATTTGTCAATATCAACAGGCCCAAATTCAAAAACCTTAGGCCCGAGTTTCAGATCAGAGTTCATCATTTCTTCGAAGGTAACTTGCTTTCCAGTGTATGCTGAAGTCCTTCCCATAATAGCAACCAGACTCGAAATAGCTAAATCCTCCGCTTCATTGATTGTCTTATTCGTGCGAATTGCAGTAACTAAATCGATGTGTTCCTGAAGGTACGGATCTACACTAACCGTTCTGGTAGGTTTCCCTTGCGCATCCAATGGATATTCATATTTCCAAATAACGTTTCCTTCCAAATCCCAAATGGTATTCTGACAATTGGAAGATCCTTTCGTGCCTTGAATAAATTCAGAAACATTGTTAGAGCAGCCATTTATCTGACGGCACATACTATGTTCATGAGTTCCATTTTCAAATTCAAAATCAACACTGAAGTTATCATACTGATTACCGATTTTCCGGCGAATACGCGAACCAAAAGCATTGGCTTTAATCGGATGTTTTCCGGTAAACCAATTAATTACATCAATATTATGGACATGTTGTTCCACAATATGGTCACCTCCTGTCCATGTCCAGTTTGTCCAAGTACGCAACATATATTCCATCTCAGACCAGCTTGGATCAGGGTCTTTGATGTACCAGCTTTTCCCGGTATTCCAATAGCAGTTCGAACCAACAATTTCACCAATCAATCCTTGTTGCACTTGTTGCCAGGTTGCAACATAATCTCGCTGGTGTCGCCTTTGTGAGCCAACTGCAATGCACAATCCCATGCCTTCTGCTTTTTTTGCTGAGGCCATAACTGATCTTGCTCCTACCGGATCAACACAAGCAGGCTTTTCAGCAAAGACATGTTTTCCAGCTTGCACTGCCGCGGCAAGATGATCGGGTCTGAAAACAGGAGGTGTTGTTAAAATGACGACATCCACATCTGAGTCAATTACTTTTTGATAGGCATCAAAACCAACAAAGCAATTTTCGGATGGAACTTCCTGTCCCTTTTTATCCATAATCTTTTTTCGGCATTTTTCTATTCGCTCTGGAAAAACATCCCCCAAAGCAACAACCTTAAGATTTGGACCCGCACTTAAAAATTGGATAATTGCACCTGTTCCACGTCCACCACAGCCAATCAACCCCGCTTTTAAAACAGGCCCGTCCGGCGCTTGATCGAGCATCGTAGGAAGTGCAACTTCCTTTTTTGTTTTCTTTGAACAACTGGTAATGATTGTTGGGACTACAATTCCAGCCACACCAACGGCTGCAGCATTATTAAGGAAGTTGCGTCTGGAAATACTGGATTTTTTCATGGTAGTTTAATTTTATATTCATTAGTTTATTTTGGTCAATTTTTGCCCGTATTTTCATCGAATTCACAAACCACCCGGAATCCGACATTAAAGCAATCCGAATACCACCAGATACTTTTGGGCATCTGTGGATCGGTTCTCAGCCATTGTACATTTTTGGTATAGTCCCGACAGGCACTACGCACTGCACCTGCCATATCAAGAAATGAACCTCCTCGAACAACATGGTCGGTTCCCGATTCAGGACCTTGGGGGTCTTTTACCCCATTTGTTAACATGGAATAGGCATCAGGAGCATACCAGTCTGAGCAAAATTCAGCAACATTTCCAGCCATGTTTTTTAGACCAAAAGCATTTGGTTTTACTTTATCGGGAAGCTGTGTTTTTGAAAGACTATTCTCTTTATAAATGGTATAGGTGTTAATAGTCGTCGTATCATTTTTCAAGAATCTGGCCTTTATTCCCTTCCGTTCAAATTTTAGAGGATCGCCCGGAAAGAAATAGGGTCCTGTTGACTCAGCCCTACACGCATACTCCCACTCGGCCTCAGTAGGTAAACGATACTTTTTACCGGTAACCAGAGACAACCATTTGCAATAAGTTTCGGCAGCATGAAAACTCATGGTAATAGCAGGCCTTTGCCCCAAACCCCAATTTTGATCTGGCTGCCCATAGGGCGGGGTTGCACCGCTAATCGCATCTACATCATCACTTTTCTCCTGAATATCTGCAGTACGTTCTGAAGTAGCCGTCTGTGCATAAAATGCCAAATATTCATCCCAGGTGACTTCAATCTCAGCCATAAAAAACGGGCTAAGCTCTACGTCAACAACTGGACCTTCATCTTCTTTTCTATACGCTTCTTCATCTGGACTACCCATTTGGAAAGTGCCTCCTGGAATTGCTTTCATATTAAACGAGACAGATGAATTTGGAATCCTTTCTGTGAAATCTGTAAACTCAATTACCTTTGCAGGCTGAGTAAAAAGTTCTTTAGGTGCAGCAGATTTACTGCCAAAAGTTTTATTACTGCCATGAGTATATCCTTCAATATAATGCCCCGCATTCAGGTGGCAATTGATACAATGTAGGTCTTTGGCATCATCATTTTGGGTATAATACAAATGTGCATTCTCACCATCCTTTGTTAATTCAGAGGGAAAGAGATTTTCGTGACATTTAATGCAACTGCTTTCATACACATATCCATGAGCGACCTCTAAGCGTCCCCGGTCTTCCCAATCAAATGAAGCTGAATCTTTGGTCCACATGCTCCATAAGTCTCTTATACCGGTAGTGCCCTTTGCCCATAAATACCCTTCGCCCTTGGGAGGAAGGTGACAATCGACACAACTAACGTGGAATCCTGATGGTGTTTGATAATGAACTGATTTTTTCCATGAAGCATCAGCCATTGGATGAATATGACAGGAAACACAATAATCATTGGTTGATGTTGTGGTAATTGCCTTGCTTCCCCCCAAAATAAAAAGGGCTCCTAGAATCAATCCGAGAAAAAATATTAACAAAATTCTTTTCATGCTTGAAATTTTAAATCCGATCCACCTACAATCTTTATTTGTTAATTATTCGCTTTATCCTATCGTCCAACTCTTCCTGACTAGCCGTAAATACAGCTAAACCGGCTAATGTTAACAGCGTGTCCGGAGCAATTGCTCCCTCTCGTATTTTCTCTTCCCAGTTGGCATGCTTAGGTATCCGTCCATCTATCTTAATTGTTTTCTCTTCTTCGGCAGTAAGCACGGGAAACATATCCTGGCAGCCAGCTTCATGAGCTCTTTCAACAAACTCGGAGTCAGAGATTGGTGGATTTAATGCCAGCTGATTTCCAAAAATCAACACATTGTTATCTACTTCCCAAAATTTTCCAATTGCGGCCTCGAATGCGGAATCTGATAGAGTTACAGGAGAAAATTCATTGATTTTTGAACTGAATTGGCCAGACAGGTTTGCAATTCCCTCGGCAGCAACCTTTGTTGGAATAGTATAAATATCAGCACCTGCAAGACTTTCCAACTGCTCATAGCTTAATAAACTAGCTACAATTAGTTTTGTAGACCAGGGATTCTCCTTCTCCAATTTGTTAATCCACTTTTGAGTGGAAAGCACCGCCATTTCCCCGGCATTAAGGCCATTGACTAAATTATTTTCATGAATATACACGTCGATCCTACTGAGAAATACATTCAAGAAATCAGGTCGGGCATGCTTAGTCACCAACACATTTTGGCGTGCACTAAACTCAAGTGTGAAATTAATTTTCACGCCTTCCTCTTTAAGTTTTCGAGCACCGATAAATCCGGCTGGAGTATAAGGTACTTTGACTACAAATTTGTCCGGGCAGATCTCATGAAACCTTTTTCCATACTCAACAATTGCATCAATATCATGAGCAGTATCTGTATGCAATTCAACACTGACATAACCACCAAAACGTGTAACCAATCGAAGCCCATGCAGTGCATTTAAAATGAATGCTATTTCCTGCACTTTCTTCTCTTCAGGAATATCAATAATTAATTTGCTGGCTTCAGAAATAAGATCATCGTAAATACCTTTTTGGATCTCATTATTTAATAGCGTGTTGTTTGTTGTTAACGCACTCATTTCTGCTGACCAATGTAATTCTGCCTCTTCCATGTCTCCGGTATCCAACCAAAGCTCTGTTCCGGTATTTTTTAGAGATGTCCAAAAGGGATTTGGTTTTCCTTCAACCTTTTTCTCGCTTACACTCTGCTGAATGAACTCTCTGATTTTATTGTTATATGTACTCATTAGGTTTATTAAGTTTAGTTGATTTATTGGTTAATTGATATCCATGAATTACCAGTTTTATGTGAGTTTACAACAGCATGAATAAACTTCATTCCACGGACTCCATCATGTACGGTTGGGTATTCGCCAGCATTGATTTCTTCTCCCTTGATGCTCTTTCTGACCCCAACATATATATTGGCTAAAGCTTCGTAATAACCTTCCGGATGCCCGGCTTTCATGGTGTGACTTCGTTCCGCAAAATCACCATTATAGGTGTGTGCCGGCTTATAAATCCGGATTGGCTCGGTAAGAGTTTTCAACGTCAGGAAATTCGGATTTTCCTGGCTCCAAGTCAGACTGCCTTTTGATCCATAAACCCCAATTGATAAGTTATTTTCCTCGCCAGCACATACCTGGCTGGCTCGTATCACACCTTTCAAATTATCGCCAAAACGGAGCAATACCGTTCCATCCACATCCAATTCAATTTCTTCTTTTAGCGTATTGAGATCGGACAAAACTTCTTTGACTTGTTTTCCGGTTACATATTCAGCCAGGTTAAAAGCATGCACTCCAATATCGCCCAGGCAGCCACTGATCCCCGTTTGTCGGGAATCGAGTTTCCAGAATTTTCCAATTCTATTCTCAGAACTATGGATGATATTATTCACCCACCCTTGATAGTATTGTGCATCTACTCGCTGAACAATTCCAATGTGCCCCTCACTAATCAAATCCCGCATTTGACGAACCATTGGATAACCTGTGTAGGTATGAGTAAGTGCAAAAGTCAATTGTTTTTCAATTACAAGACTTTCCAGTTCAACCGCTTCTTCAACAGTAATGGTCATCGGCTTTTCGCAAATCACATGAAATCCGCTGTTTAGTAGTTTTTTAGCAAAAGGAAAGTGTAAGGTATTGGGGGTTACGATGGTAACTACTTTCATCCGTTGGTCTTCCGCTAATTGAAGTTCTTTTTCAATCAACAGATCAACACTTTCATAGCAGCGACCAAGTGCAATATCTTCTTGCAAAGCAAATTCCTTACTCCGCTCATAGTCAACGTCAAAAACTCCACCAACCAATTCAAAATCATTACACAAACGGGCAGCACGACGGTGTGCATCACCTATAAATGCTCCGATTCCACCTCCTATCATGCCATATTTTATCTTCTTCATGATTATATTTTTTATTCGACAATCTCCTTAGCTTTTGATTTATTCATGATTATTGTAATAATAATCAATGCAATGGCGACGAGGATTGGCACTTTCAAACCAGCCTGAATCGTACTTTTATTCGATATATTCCCAATGATCTGCATAAGCATTCCGGCAAAGAACAGGCCGATAGAAAAAATCATTCCGAAGATGGAGCCATAGTATTTCCGATCATATTTGGAGAAAGTCATCCCAACGATGGATGGAAACATTGGCGCGGCTGCCAATCCTGCCATTGCAGAAAGAATGTAGGCTGCGGTTGATGAATTGAATATGGTAAGCGTATAAAAGACAACCGCAAAACAAGCCGAGGCAACAATCAGTATTTTAGCGCTCCAGCCAGTCATGTTCTTGACCGTCGAGAATATAAATCTTCCACTCATCATCGAAAGACCAAAAACAGAAATACTTAAACTGGCTTCTTTGGCAGGAGTTCCCATCGAGGTCAAAACCTGCGGTATCCATTGTTTAAAAGCATTGTCCAGTCCAATAGAACACATCATGGCAAAAGCAGCAATCAATACTGGAAGTTGTCCCAACAGCCTAAACCCCACAGAAAATTTATAATTCAGGTTAGCTTTTGGAAAATCGGACAGAAATACCGGAATAAGCATCAACAGACTGACCCCAGTCATGATCATCAAGCCCACACTATAGGAGGAAGAGTAATTAATCAGCAATGGGACCGAAAACAATCCCAACCCAAAAAAAGCATTCCCCAGACTACTTGCCCTTGAAGGATCTTTGCCCTCAAACAGGACCTGTGGAATAATTGTATTCCCTACGGTGTTCAGGCACATGGCGCCAATTCCCATCATGATCGCACCAGCGATCAGCATCACATAAGAAGGTGCAATGGCAATTAAAGTCCAGGAAATTCCGGCAAATGCAAACCCAACTAAAGCTGTTGGTTTGTGTCCGATTTTATCAGTGATAGCTCCTATAAAAAACTGAACAACCATCGCTGAATAGAGGAATACTCCAACAACTGTCCCCCAATCGCTCTTATCTAAATTCAGTTTTTCCATTAGTGCCAGGGAACTGGCGCCAGGAACCACAAAGCAACCCGCCATAAAAAAGACTGATGCCAAGGCAACAACTACTGTAATTTTATTCGTTTTCATTGATCTTTTCTTTAATGTTGAAATTCGTTGTACCTTTTAGTCAAAGCTGCCTTTACACTGGATTTTTCATCCGGAGCATTTTCAATAATTTCCCACAGACCAGGGAACAACAGTACTTTTTTAAGAATTGATTCATCAATTCCTTCAATGATCTTATCAAAGGGTAAATGAGTTTTTTCAGACAGTCTGGCTAGAGCTTCACGTGCTTCTTTTTGAGGTTGTTTTCGGTGTTCTGGGTATCCAGCACCAGCTTCAACACTAAACAGCTTCTCTAAAATGAATTTGATATTGATATTTCCTCCCAGCGCGTAACCTTTATTCAGAGACAATGAAATGACATTTCCCGCATTCACTTGGGCAAAAAGCCATGCATCCACCGGATCAAGAATAAGTCCACAGAATACTCCCGGGAATTGCATCACCGCATTAAAATATCCCTGCCCTGTTCCACATCCGCCAACAACCAGATCAACGACCTTCAATTCGATAAGAATAGCGCTGATAATACTTGTCTCCAAATAGGACAAAACCGGTTCATCGGCATTTTTCATGCCTGCATTGAGTACCTCATATCCTAATTCGTTTAAGGCACCTACAACGTCTTTATTTTTATCGACCGTGCTAAATTCGTTAACTACAGCTATTCTCATAGTTTATTATCCTCCATAATTTTAAGGTCATCAACCTGTTGTTTCAAAATGCGTTGGACTGTATCCACAATGGCGGTGTCGGTTAGCCCATAATATTCGAGAAGTTCGTCGTGATTGAAGCCGGATTGACCGAATGTGTCCATAACCGCAACCGGTTCGATGGGTGTTCCTTGCCCCCGCAGAATGTAGGTGATGGCACTTGTCAGGCCACCAATAACCGAATGTTCTTCTGCTGTAATTATTCCTTTTACTCCTTTTGCCAAATTCCTGATTGCCGATTCATCGAGTGGCTTTAATGAACTGACATTTACGACCTTTACGGATATGCCTTCCTTTTCCAATATTTGTGCAGCTGAAAGAGCTTTGGAAACCATGATCCCACAAGCAAACATAACGATATCTGTACCCTCACGAAGGACATAAGGTTTGCCTACCTTAAATTCTCCATCTTCCGGAAAATGGTCTTCCAAATCGCTTCTGCTGATTCGGATATAAACAGGTCCGTCATGTTCCACCGCAGCTCTCACTATTTTTCTTGCCTCTGTGGCATCCATGGGTACAAATACACTCATATTTGGTAGCGACCTCATTATTGAGATATCTTCAATTGCCTGGTGCGTGGCGCCATCGCCAAAGTCAGATAACCCAGCGCTTGAACCATTAATTTTGACATTAAGCTTTGCAGTACAGATGCTTTGTCTGATTTGATCGTAAGACCGACCTGTTGAGAAAACGGCAAATGAGTTGGTGAACGCTATTTTTCCGCTAAGGGCAAGCCCCGCAGCAAACGAAGTCATATTCTGTTCCGCAATTCCCATTTCAAAATACCTCTCCGGAAATTCCTGTTGAAAGAGAATGCTCATTGTTGATTTTCCAAGGTCGGCTTCCAAAACAACTATTTTCTCGTTTTCGTGTCCGAGTTCAACAAGTGTTTCGCCATATGCTTTTCTTTGACTTTGTTTGCTCATAACTGATTTCCTCCTACTTGTTCAAGTTCACCTAAAGCTTGTGCATATTGTTCCTGAGTCATCATTCCATTGTGAAATGCGACGTTATGTTCTGCAAAAGAAATTCCTTTCCCCTTGACTGTATTTGCCAGCACCATAACAGGTTGTCCCTTTACGGTATCAGCTTCCTCAAAAACATGGATTAGTTGTTCGATATCATGACCGTCACAATCGATGACATGCCACCCAAATGATTCCCATTTCTGAACAACCGGCCCGGTATTAAATCGCTCAGCAATACAGCCGGTAGCCTGTAAACCATTTCGATCTAAAATGGCAACAAGATTGTCCAGTTTGTAACATGAAGCGGCCATTGCGGCTTCCCAAATCTGACCTTCAGCCATTTCTCCATCTCCGATAATGCAGTAGGTTTTGTAATTCAGATTATCAATCTTCGCAGCAGCTGCAAATCCTGCAGCAATAGATAGTCCCTGTCCCAGCGACCCTGTGTTCGCCTCAATTCCAGGTAACTTTAGCATGTCAGGATGACCTTGCAATTTTGAACCAATTCTCTTGAGAGTTTCCAGTTCTTCCATTGAAAAATAACCGGCTTTTGCTAAAGCTGCGTATTGAACTGGTGCGGAATGTGCTTTACTTAAAAGAAACCGATCCCTGTTTGGCATTTTAGGATTCAGGGGATCGTGGTTCATCTTATTAAAATACAACACACTGACTATTTCTGCCAAAGAACAGGATCCACCAAAATGCCCGGCTTTCCCGTAACCTATCATTTTTATAATTTCTTGCCTCAGGCTATTGGCAATAGCCTTCAACTCCTCAACGGTATGTTTCATTTTTATATTCATTTTAAAATGAAGGATAATTTAGTCCCAAGTATTTACCTTCTTCTTTTTCAATTCCTCTTCATCAAACCACCGAGTTGTGATAGCTTTAGTTTCAGTATAGAATCGGATTCCATCCTTGCCAATCATATGTAAATCGCCGAAGAATGATTCTTTATGACCAGTAAATGGGAACACGCCTAATGGCACTGGAATACCAACATTTACACCGACCATTCCGGCATGAGTACGTTTGGCGAATTCGCGGCTGTAGTAGCCATTTTGAGTAAAAATAGCCGAGCCGTTAGCAAATCTACTAGCATTCATAACGCTCAGTCCTTCCTCGAAATTCTTAACCCGCTTAATGCAAAGAACAGGGCCAAAGATCTCTTCATCTCCAATCTTCATTTCAGGTGTCACCTTATCAAAAATGGTGGGTCCAAGATAGAATCCGTTCTCTGCACCGGGAACAGTAGTATTCCGGCCATCCAGCACCAGTGTCGCTCCTTCTTCAATTCCTTTTTCGATCCAGGAAGTCACAAATTGCTTGTGCGATTCTGTTACCAAAGGCCCCAGGTCTGTTGTCTTATCGTAAGCTGGTCCGATCTTAAGTTCTTGTGCGAATTTTGAGATTAACCCAACGAGTTCGTCTGCTATGCTTTCTTGCGCAACGATTACAGGCAGAGCCATGCACCGCTCACCGGCGCATCCATATGCAGCATTGATGATTGTACGGGCTGTTCTTTCAAGCTCAGCATCTTCCAATACAAGCCCATGATTTTTAGCTTCACAAAGAGCTTGAACCCGTTTGGCGTTTGCCGCTGCAGTTGAATAAATATGTTTGCCCACTGAAGTTGATCCAACAAAGGAGATTCCCTTCACATCTGGATGCTTCAAAAACAATTCAGCTTCGTGTCTACTACAGGTCAGAATATTCAAAACACCTGCTGGCAACCCAGCTTCCTGCATCAATTCAACACACCTCATGGAGGTCATCGGAGTCATGCTCGAAGCTTTTAAAACTAGGGTATTACCGGTAGCAATACAGAGCGGCATCATCCAGCCCATTGGGATCATTGCAGGAAAATTGAAGGGTGCTATTCCTGCAAAAACACCAACCGGCTCTTTAATCAAGTTTGTATCAAATCCGGAAGAAGTATCCATCAACGATTCTCCCATCATGAGACTTGGCATCCCACAAGCGAATTCTACTATTTCCTGAGCTTTCAAAACGTCTCCCATCGCTTCGCCCCAAGCCTTTCCGTTTTCCTGACACACCAGGTAAACCAATTCATCGAGATGCTGCTCCATCAACTCACGATATTTGAACAGAATTTGAACCCGCTTGGTAACTGGAGTATTGGACCATATTGGGAATGCATCAGTTGCTGCTTTGATGGCTATGTTAACTTCGTCTTCCGTACAACAAGGTGTTTCGGCAATTTTTTCACCTGTGCTGGGATTCCAAATGTCCATGTATTTGGCTGTCGAAGATTCATGCCACATACCATTTGCAAAATATTTTAATCTCTTTATATCATTCATTTCAATTTGTTTTAATCTTTTCACATCCAACTAAAGATTCGCTGTTCTTTGATTAATCATTTCTCTTACCATTCTTCAATGTTGATCAGAGGTTCATAAAACCAGTTCTGATTTCTTCTTATCTTATTTAAGTAACTTAATTTATACTTTGATCAATTTAAACTTTAAGACAAGAATTACCTTGGGATGACTCATATCATCATCACTAAAAGCACTGAAAAAAAAATGCAGAAAGCTATTTAAAGCGAAGGACTTACACCTTCGCTTTTCCTTTCACATCGTACTTTATATTGATTAAATTATTTACTTATATCTATAGAGTTTAACGAGAGTTGTCATGTAATAATCTCCACGTAAGCGTACACCGCGACCAGAAAGAATCTCGTCTCCATTTAGTATTCGTCCGGCAACCCAACGTCCATCTTTATATTCCCCATCTTCAACACTGGCAACACCAACATTATAGTCCCCTTCAGTAATCGGTTTAAATTGAACATTTAAGCCTCGCCCTCCTATCAGGTATTCATCAGGTCCAACCTGAATAAAAATACCAGATGGATATTCAGGCGTTGGAAATGAATAGTGACGAGCAATACTTAAATTAATTTTATAGTCACCTACGATTAGTGATTCCTTAGGATGATCTTTGCTGAGAAAGGCTCCTCCAGTGACTCCCTTTCCCTGGTTCTCCAAAATAATAGGAGAAATAGTGGAAATAAACTGGTATGCTTCACCTATTTTCTCTGTAAACTCAGGTAAACTTTCCATTCCAAATGGTGAAAAACCAATTGCGTCATGTCGCCCAAGAGCATAGAAAATTGCACCAATCGTATGGTCAGTTCGAACCATCTCCGGAATTAACAACGGATTATTAAAACGATGATACAAGTCACAACGCTCTACAAAGTTGCTGTATATATCAGGTGCTAAAATATCAATTGCAGGAGCACCTGCATTCCAAACATCCATCATATAAGGTAATGGCCCGCCACTTGGATAAACACCAGGAGTCATCTCAGCGCTTGGACGCCAGTCTGCCAACCAAACATTGACAAACATTGGCAGCGGATATTCTGCTTTACCTGCTTCAGTAACTTTATTCACATATTTGGCATAGTTCCAGGCCATAAAAATCTCATCCGTTGATTGGCTTGAACCAAATATCTCCTCCCAATTACCTGAAGTTTTGCAACCTTTAGCTTCCCACTTCTTCAGAAAACCGGGCACTAACTTTTCTTTATTCTTTTTAAGGTAATTAATGAAATCTTTAGGTACTGCCTGATTAAATGCTTCATTGGCCATATCATTCCGGTCTCGTGAATCACCTAAAACACCGACTTCATTTTGCACCTGAACCATAATCACGGTCTGTTCCTCTCCATCAATCTCACGAATATGTTTCATAAGTGCTGCAAAGGCACGTGCATCTGCATCCCGGCATTCGTCGCTAAAAGTTGAAATAATGTCAAGACTCCTTCCATCTTTGTTTTTTGCCCGTGGGAAACGTTCAGTATTTGTTTTCACCCATAAAGGCACATAGGAAGAAACTCCATTCTTCCAGCTGGCAAACCATAAAATACTTACCCGTAAATTATTACGTCTCGCAGCATTGATAAGCCCATCCACTAAGCTAAAATCATACTGCCCCTCAACTGGTTCAACCAAATCCCAGCAAACAGATGCAAGTACTGTATTCAAATGATTATCAGTAAACATCTTTAATCTGGGCTCCATATATTCAAGGTTAGAGGAAGTCGAATTGTGAAGTTCGCCACCAAGAACTAAGTATGGTTGATCATCAACAATTAGTTGAATCGCATCCCCGCTTTTCTTTAGATGAGGTATTGTTGATTGGCTATAACAATTCGAGCCAAAAACCACTAAAAACAAAACGAGCGCAAAAACGATAGAATAAGTACGATTATTAAATTTCATCATTAATTTGAGATTTAGTTAAATTAGGTATATTTCTGTGTAAATGAACAGTTTAATTGTTGTTTAAAAATTCCACACTTGCATATTGAGATTATACTTTTGTTATTCTCCAAAAAGCAGCACCCATTTCTAAACTATGATCAATTTGAGAGTTTTAGCGCCAACCAATTTGCTGGCGCTAAAACTCAAAACTTATATATTATTAATAATTTGGATTTTGCTCCAACTGCGGAGCTTTATTCATTTCAGACCTAATGATTGGCAACCAATAGTTCTTTTCGACAAAAGTCCTGGTATCTTCAGTAGTGTTCATGTTAAGTTTCCATTCCATATCTCCATTGTCATATTCCTTAATTTCCATATGACGAACATCTACCATATTTTCAGGAACAGTCATCCAACGACGAATATCGTACCAGTGCGTTTGTTCTGAATAATACTCCATACTTCTCTCGTGTTGTAGCCATTCCCTGGCCTGAACCTGATCAGAAGTAACACGGTCAGGTAATCCTGCACGGTTCCGAACCATATTCAGCGCATTGATACCATTTTGAAGATCTGAACCACCTAGTTCAATACAAGCTTCGGCATAGTCCAATAATACTTCAGCAAAACGGAATTCTATGTATGCATTCTGATTCCAGAAATATTGTCCTACAACATCCGGATCCAACCATTTTCTCACATAGTAACCAGTTTTTGTTCCATTCCAACTCTCAACATCAGTTTGTCTGGTATCCAACCCATATCTTCTAACTGTACCGTCATTGTTATAGAAATGACCTGTTTCCACTTTACCAATTGGATCATCTTCTGCAAACTCACTTGGACGAGGTTGAAAAACAGCACCATGATACAACACACAGGCATAAAAACGAGGTTCACGCATTCCATACGGACTTTTCGCAGGATCAGCAGCCAATTCTTCAGCAGTAAATGCACGAGCCACTTCACCAGCTCCCGGATCATAGGCATCCCAAACAAATTTGGATCCATCGGCCATTTCAAATTTTCTTACTCCATCTTCAGTTGGAACTAAAGCTCCCCAACAGTGCCATCCGTTAGGACCTGCATCTCTATTCCACTGATGTCCAACACCTGGTTCATCGGTATATTCCAAGCCCCAAATTGACTCTTCATCCCATTCCCCTGTTTGTAAGAACAAGGACTCATAATTGTCTGCATATTCTTGAATAATCTCTTCTGTCATTACAGCAGGAGGATCGTCAGTTGTTCCTGTTAATGCATACGAACCATAGGTTCCGTCCAGAAGTGCTTTAGCCGCATCCCTTGCTGCCTGCAAACGGCTTTCACGAGTTCCTTCAGTAAAAGATACCAATGGATTTGAGGCTTCATAACCACCATTACATAATTTACTGGCACAAAAAGTTAAAACCCTTGATTTCAATGCCGCAGCTGCACCTTGAGAGGCACGTCCTTGCTCATACATGTCATCACCTTTTTTAGGCAAAAGAGAAATTGCCATATCTAGGTCTGCCAAAATAAAGTCTCTTGTTTCCGCCAGCGATGATCGATGAACGGACAAGAAATCCTGATCCAGGGTAAATGGCTTATCTAATAAAATTACACCACCATAACAACGTAAAAGCTGGGAATAACTAAATGCCCTGATAAAATAGGCTTCCCCTTTCATTCGCTGAACCAAAGCTTGTTCAGATGCTAATTCAGCAGGTACAATATCTATATTTTCCAGGAAAACATTTACGTTTTTGATCGATGGATACAATTTAGTCCATCTGGTTACACCAAAATAACTATTATCAAAATATCCCTGGTGGTCAGGACTTAGCAAACTGCGAGTGAACGGCATGTCGCCTTGGTTATTGGTACTGTATAACTGATCAGTCATACATCCAAGAGATTTCCTGTTGAAACCTAAAACTCCTGTTGCATCACCGCCCATTTTTTCATAGCAGTTGGCCAAATAGGCTTTCGTAAGAACCAAATCAGAAAAGACTGATTCTTCGTTAAATGAATCCAGAGGTTTTTGGTCGAGAACATCGGTACATGAGGTCGCAGCAAAGAAAAACACCCCGACAGTCATTATAAAATAATATATCTTTTTCATGTTATATTCTTTTTAAGTTTCGTAATTAAAACGTAATATTTGCACCAACTGCAAAGGTTCTCATAAGAGGATATCTTGTAGGATCCCCAAGTTCAGGATCAAAGTGTCTTTGAGCTGACCATAACAAAGCAGCATTATTTGCAGACAAGGAAACACTAGCTTTAGATATACCTAATTTTTGATAAACTCTACTCGGAATATCATAAGTAAGAACAACATTTTTTAATCTGGCATAAGCCATGTTGAAATACCAATAAGTACTATTATTTTGTCCAGCAGCCCAATAAAAGTTCATACGATCCCATGCACGTCCGATATTAGTATCTGTATTTTCAGGAGTCCATCTGTTATCAAAGTTCCATTGGAAATAATTTCCTCCCGCACCACGTCTATCATCTGGTGTATGAAAACGATAATATTTTCCCTGACCTTGAATAAGAGTCACTAATGAGAAATTTTTATAAGAAAGTGATAGGTTTAATGCAAATGTAGTTTCTGGTGCATCAGAGTAATCTAGAAGAATTTTATCATCGCTGTCTATTGTTCCATCTCCACTTACATCTTCAAAAATCACATCTCCCGGCTGGGCACCATCCCAATGAGGATATGCATCAACTGCAGCCTGATCTGCAAATACACCAATGGCATTATACCTCAACAGAGCTCCATATGGATGACCTGTGCGCTCCTGCCATGGTACATTTCGAGCTGGTTCATCCATAAATACAACTTCATTATGGTTCCAGTTCAAATTACCCGTTACGTCCAATCTTAATTCATTTGCGAAGGTATTATGGTAACCGAGTTCAACTTCAAATCCACGGTTGTCCACTTCTGCAATATTCTCATCTGGAAGAGCAATACCCGTAAATGCAGGAACTGAAGCGTCCCTTGGAGCTAAGATATCTGATCGTTTGTTATAAAAGACATCAAGATTCAGATGAAATTTATTATCTAACAATTGTGAATCAAAACCTAAATTTCGAGTGGTCTGTTTCTCCCATGTTATAAATGGGTTAGCAACTCCTTGTTGAACGACTGATGTTTCACGAATCTTTGGATCCCCCATTACCAATCCATTTTCCAATTGGTATTTATTAATGTATTGCCACATTGATACCGGATCGCTACCCAAGGATCCATAGGATACCCTTAATTTAAAGTAGTTAATGAAAGGTAAGTTGTTTTTCCAAAAATCTTCTTCAGAAGCTCGCCAACCAAGCATTAATCCAGGGAAATTACCCCAACGTCCATCCTTTGGAAATTTTAATGAACCATCGCGTCTAAAAAGAATCTCCGCCAGATATTTTTCCTTATATGAGTAATTTAAACGTCCAATTACGGACTTTCTAGCATATAAAGAACTATTTCCTTCATTTGTCTTTTCAAGATCAGCACCAGCATCCAGCGTTCTTACAACGTCCGTAATGTAATATTTACGTAGTGCCGAAAATTCATTGTAATTGGTCCAATACTGTTCGTAACCGCCATATAATGAAATCGAATGATCACCGAATGTATTTTCATAAGTGAAGTTCACATTCGATGTCCGTTTAATGTCACGTCTATATTCATTTTCCAATTCCGGAGAAGAAATACCTCTTGGTGTTGGGGTAAGCGGCATATCTGTAATGAAACCGGTCGAAGCATCTCTGGTTGCTTCTTCCCAATTTGGGAAATAAAGAATCCATGGCTTTTTAAAACGATCAATAAAGGTGTTGTCTACATCATAGTTATAGAAAGCATTTATCGCCAACCCTTTGAGAAATGGAGGAGTAATGGATACTGTAAAAGTATTTTGTGCCCGGTAGGTTGATGTTTCGCTCGAACCTGTTTCCAATGTAGAAGTCACAACCGGGTTATCACCATATTCAATATCTGGACCAGGTTTGCCATTAGGCCAGAAAGACCATTGAGTTGGTAAGAGGCGTGTAGATTGTCCTACAATATCACCAGCTCCCCGCATTGGGTATCTTTTCTCAACCTGAAAACCGGCAAATGCAAAACCTGTCTTCAACCAATCTGTAATAGGTAAATCAATTTTAGTACGCACATTGTATTGTGTATATTTTGTAGATGCCTGTTGGTAAATTGATTCGTCATTTTTAATACCCAAAGAAACGTAATAGGTCATTTTTTTATAACCACCATCAAATGATATAGCATGTCTACTTGTAGTTGTCCAATCACGAATCAAATCTCCATACCAATCAGAATTTGGATGTTCCCATGGATCTTCTCCACTTTTATACAATTCAATATCCCGATCACTAAATGTTCTTGTTTTTCCATTTTGAACCTCATATTCATTCAACATGGTTGCATACTCATAAGAATCTGTTGTTTCAGGAATAATGGTTGGTTGCATAAAGCCCTGATAAAACTGATAATTCAAACGAGGTTTACTTTCACTACCCTTCTTTGTAGTAATTAAGATAACACCATTGGCTGCAGAAGAACCATAAATGGCTGCAGATGCATCTTTCAAAACAGATACGCTTTCAACATCCATTGGGTCAACCTCATCTAATTGCCTTCCGGGAATTCCGTCAATAACAACAAGCGGACTTGTATTATCACCTAATGAAGTTCGTCCGCGAACTAAAATCCTGGCTGATTGCTGGCCTGGCTCACCACTATTCTGCATAATTACAGCACCAGGTAAACGACCTGAAAGTGCATTTGTAACATTTGCCGCAGGAATTGAATGGATACTTTCACCAGAAATTGATGTTACTGCACCAACAACGTTTGCTCTTTTTTGTACACCATAACCAACTGCCACCACTTCATCTAACCCGATAGTTTCTTCCTGAAGTACAATATTTATTACTGATTGATTGCCAACAGAAATCTCCTGAGTTTTCATTCCGACAAACGAGAATTGCAAAATAGCATCTTCCGGAATATTTTGGATAGAATAATTTCCATCGAAATCTGTAATTACTCCCTGTGTTGTACCTTTTACTACGACAGTCACACCAGGCAAAGCTGCGCCGTCTGCATCAGTAACCTGTCCTGATATTGATTTTTGTTGTTGAAAAATCAATGTGCTTTTAGTAGACGACAACACAATTTGCCGGTCCAGAATTTTGAAATCTATTTCTTTATCCGTAAAAAGCTGATTTAAAACTTCTTTAATATCTGCTCTATTAATGTCAACGGAATAGTTTTCGTCAACATCAATTTCATTTTTGTTATAAGCAAAACGATACATTGTTTCGCTTTCTATCTGCACAATTATATCTTCAAGTTTCATCTCACTTACTGAAAGTGAAATTTTCGAACTTTGTGTATATGAATCCAGCGCAAAAGATTGCATAATACATAATAAGGATATGAAAAGAACAATTCGCATAACCAAAAATGTTTTTTTAAAAGCATCGTAAGACAATGCTCTCAACTTGTGATTTTTTTTCATAAATTTGAGGATTAGTAATGTTAAAATTCCATTCGACTTTACTGATTTGCGGGATCGCATTGCAGTGCTTTCCCGCTTTTTAATAGATTTTTTTAGATCATAGGCTATTCATTTTTTATAATTATTCTCTTTTTTGAGTAACTCTTATTATCAAGCATCTTTCTATCTTCAATTTGGTAGGTTACAGACGAAATCATTGTGAGAAGATTTAGGGCATCTTCGAGAGTTTCATCTTCAAGTAATAATCTTATTTTTTGTTTATTAGAATTTTCTGTTTGCAAATCAAACTCGACATTATAAAATCGACTTAGCTTTTTACATGCTTCTTCAAGAGACACATCATTCAGCACCAATTTTCCATATGTCCATGCAACATAATCATCAACTTCAACTCTTGATTTTTCTACTGAACTATAGCCTACTTGGTAGGTTACACGATCATTTGGAATCATTTTACCTACCTCCTGATCTTTCAAATTAAGACTGACACTTCCTTGTTCCAATATAATTTCGCATGATTTTTCCTCGGAATATGAAGAAACATTGAATTTTGTCCCCAGAACCTCAATATCTAATTCAGTTGGAGTTTTTACAATAAAAGGGGATTTCTGTTGATGTGCCACATCAAAATATGCAAGTCCATCCAAATCAACAACACGTTGATTATTACTGTCAATATGATATTTTAGTGTAGAACTATATCCAAGCCATCCGGTTGTTCCGTCTGGAAGTTTAAATTGGTTTCGAAAACCACCATGCGATATAAACTCAACTTTTTGGGTACTGTTGGCAACTGATCCGCTTTTATAGAAATACAAACTCGCGGCAAATAAAACACCAATAATTAAGATTGCTGCAATTTGGGAAATTTTCCAGTACAAGGTTTTTCTTCTCGAATGCTGATCTTTTCCCGAATTTATTCCATAATAGAGTCTATAAAATACGTGGTCTAAATTAGTGTGTTCGGATGGATTACTTTCAAACTTCTCCCATTGGTCTCTCAAAACACGCTTTGTTCCCTCATTCAACTCTTTATCTTGAAAATATTTTTCTAGCATCTTTTGGTCAAGCAAACTAAATTTTTGACCAAAGACTTTATCGATATGATTTCTGTATATACCCATTATTTTGGAGTCATTTAATAAGTAATATCAACTGACCTCCAAAACGTACCTCTCTAAAATATATTTTTTTTGAAAAAATTTACAACGAGCTCTGTCGAAGAAACAAATAAAACAATAATTCACCAGCTAAATCACTGTCTTCTTTCACTTTAGCTGCAACAAACTTTCGAGCAATGGATAATTGATTTTTGACGAATTGGACACTTAAATCAAGTTTTTCTGCTATCTCTGAGTTTCCTAGTTCTTCTTTGTAACTTAGGATGAATATTTCTTTCCTTCGGCTGGGCAACAACTCAACAATACTGCTGAGCTTTTTTAAGAAAAGCTGATAATCTAGTTGGTCTTCTCCTTTTGATGAATCAAAAAGATACTCAGTAGCAAAGATTTGAATATACTTTTCTTCCCTACTTTTCTTAAGAAATCGCTGGCGGATGTTATTATAGGCAATGGTGAATAAGTAAGCTTGAAACGATGTATTTGTCTTTAAAGAAAGCCTATTTTCCCATATTTTTAAAAAAACTTCATTCAATAAATCTTCGGCATCTTCCTTATCTCTCAGGTATTTTAATGAGAATTGATATAGACGCTGCCCATATTTATCAAAGAGTATTTTGAAAGCTCGTTTATTCCCTTTTTGAAGTGAAGCAACTAAACTACTATCTGTATCTTCAACCCCTAAATTCAAGTTTGTAGAAAATTAGTTAGTATTAATTTACTTAGTAAGTTTTGATTAATCGCAGCACCAAAAGTAATAGATATTCTCAATTTTCCCAGAAATTTTTATTTAAAACCATTACTCCCATATCTTTATTTCATTCAGTAAAAAAGAGATTTACAATCATCATTTAAACATATAAATGATCAACAAAAATTATTCTAGAAGTAAAATAATGAATTACATATGTACACCTAAAAACGCTACCCCAAGATGCATGTCAAACCTAAAACGGGATCAGTTCATAATTGTGGTGGATAGATATTTTTCAAGAATAAATTTTTGCTACTCGATATAAGAAGAAAGTAATATCACTCACGCCTCTCAATGAAGCCCCGAAAGCTTTTATTTTAGCATTGAAAGATTCCGCAGAAGCATTGGTGCTTCTATTTTCAAAGAAGTTCAATATCTCTTTGTAGTGGGTATAAATAGTTGTAGAGATTGTATTGAATGATTTAAATCCAGCTTGTGTTACATCATTATACCACCTTGCCAACCTGGTAAATACCACACCTTTATCTTTTGTATGGAAGAAAATCATCCGAAGTGAATGAGTATGGCTAAAGGCTTGTTTCATATCAGGATATTGTGCGAACAGGATTTTTGCCCTTACTTTTTGGTTATCAGACCAATTGTTTGGGGATTTGAAAAGCAGGTACCTGCTACGGGCAAGGAGTTGTTTTTTTATGTCGCCGTTTTCAAAGCGCGAGGGCACATACTCTTTCTTTTCCCAGCGGGCATTATCAATGGCGTTGGTTTCTTCATTGATAGCATCCCACCGGTGCTTGATGCGCATCTACTGCAGGGCATCATACGCCAGCTTCTGTACATGAAAACGGTCAATGACCTTTGTTGCTTTACCAAAACAACGATTTACAATTTGATTCATAGAACCTGCCATGTCTAGTGTAATTTCTTCTACCTTATCCCACAACTTCTTTGGAATCTGCAACAATACGTCGATAACGGTTTCTGATTTGGTCCCTTTGACCATGGCAACCAGTACCCCTTTTTGACCTTTAGCTGCCTTATTAGTAAGGATTGTGTAAAGTTCCCCGTTTGATAAAGAGGTTTCGTCAGTACTTAACCGTGGCCCTAAATTCGATGGAAATAGCATCCAGGTATCTGCATGGTCTTTCTGGTCCCACTGATGGTAATCACTCAAATGTTCCTTGTACTGCTGGCTGAAATGATCACCATTGATATGGTAATGTTTTTCCAGGCTTTTGCTGCTAACTGGGTAGTTGTCCAAATAACTCTTAAAAGAAAGCCGCGAAACCTTTGGTGTAACGCATCCCTTTTTCAACTGTATCCAGTTCACTGCTTATTATTTCGCCTGTACTTTCGATATCCATCGCCTGCAACGTACATCTAGATATACCATCCTTTCCCGTATTGGAAAGTCTTGAATGATTATAGCCTGATGAAAACCTTTTGAAATCAGCTTCTCAGCTTTATGTTTTTCCGGTTTATTGTATTTCTCATCAAGAAAAACATCAATCCGCTGTAAAGAAGAGAATACGTTTATTATATCAAATTAATCAAACATCTCGGGTGGTAATAACAGTTTAAGGAGCTCTATGTGAAGTTCTGTCTGGTCAGGTTTTATTTCTACTTGTTTGAAACCACAAAACTCATATATTTTTTCTATTCCCCCAACAATTTAAATTGATCCGTTTTGGTGCACATTTAATACTTACAAAAAATGAAAAAGCGCATAAATCAATGATTTATGCGCTCTAAATTCGGATTGTTTTCCGATTTGGTGACTCAGCTGGGGCTCGAACCCAGGACCCCATCCTTAAAAGGGATGTGCTCTACCAGCTGAGCTACTGAGTCATCCTCATACTTGCCTTTTTGGTTAAAGGCGCTGCAAAAATATGTTTTTAAACCTAAACATCAAAACAAAAAATAACAAAATCCCTTAATTTTCTCCTAACGCACTCAAAATTAACAGCATTAAATTTCACCTAAAAGGTTGAAACTTTATTGGAAGCAGAAAATCTAATTCATTCGCTTAAAATTTATAATTTGCACACCCATATTATCAGTTTGCTATAAAATAATAGGGACATGAAATAAGTATTTCATTCCATGTATTTTTAATTTAGAAAAACTATTTTTGCTCTTAAAACCTAGCTAAATGACTTTTGAAGGTTACTTTGTTATTGGAGTTATCGTTTTAATGATCGTTGCTTTAGTCAACGATTGGATGCGACCAGGAATGCTCCTATTCTCTGCATTAGTTGTTTTAATGGCTTCTGGTGTTATTAATACGCAAGAAAGTCTTGCCGGTTTTTCGAATAAGGGAATGTTAACCGTTGCTGTTCTGTTTTTGGTCAGTGAAGGTGTTCGACAGACCGGGGCTTTGAATATAGTTGCCAGAGCATTTCTACCAAAAAGAAGAGGGAAAATGCCTATAATACTGGCAAAGATTTTAATTCCGGTATCGGTAATTTCAGCATTTCTAAATAATACTCCCGTGGTGATCATTTTTGCTCCGATGGTTCGCAATTGGGCTGAAAAGATGAATCTTTCTCCACAGAAATTTTTAATTCCTCTCTCCTACGCTACAATACTGGGTGGAATTTGCACGCTTATTGGCACATCAACAAATTTGGTTGTTCACGGTCTCATGCTTGAAAATGGGTTGCAGGGACTTTACATGTTTGAGTTAGGAAAAGTTGGAATTTGGATTGCATTAGCTGGCTTTGTATATCTGATGTTTATTGGCCATAAACTCTTACCTCGAAAAAAGAATAACAATAAACGAAACAGACAAGATTATAAAGAATATTTTCTCGATGCGACGCTTCCACCAAACAGTTCATTGGCAGAAGTAGAAATTGTAAACGGCAGAACACATCAGCTAAAGGATGTAATTGTGATTTCAATAGAAAGAAATGGTGATATTATTGATACTCGCAAAGGTCGTTTCAATCTCGAAAATGATGACAAACTTGTTATTGCGGTAAAAAGTGAAAACCTCGAAAATTTAATCAATCGCAGAAAACTCGAATTTAAAGCATTGAAAGGTTTTGGAAAGTTTTATAAAAGTACCGACATCAAACAAATTGAAGCAGTAATAGCCCCTCGCTTCCCTGGTATAAATCAAACAATTGACGAATTTGACTTTTTAAACCACTACCAGGCAGAAGTTCTTGCTGTTCATCGAAATGGAGAAACAATTTCTACAAACGTTGGCTCAATTAGAATGAAAGCTGGCGATAGTATCATGCTTTTAACCAACGAAAATTTCATCAAAAACTGGGGAGAATCAAAAATATTTTACTTAACCTCATTCATTGGAGAAATTCCACCACCACGCTACCGTGGGCAACGTCTGTTCGCACTTTTATTGGTTTTGTTAATGATAATTGGAGCCACTTTTGGACGTTACCTGCCAGAAGTTGGAGGCAACCAATTGGACATGTTCTATTTTGCTTCAATTGTA
This sequence comes from Sunxiuqinia sp. A32, assembly GCF_052690465.1. Lineage (NCBI taxonomy): Bacteria > Pseudomonadati > Bacteroidota > Bacteroidia > Marinilabiliales > Prolixibacteraceae > Sunxiuqinia > Sunxiuqinia sp. A32. The sequence continues at coordinate 64,780 of NZ_JBQYLI010000008.1, read as the reverse complement.
GCTGTTTTAATGACTTGGATAAATATCCTGCCGAACAGAAAGTATACTAAAGCGATTTCATGGGATGTTCTAATTACAATTGCCTGTGCTTTTGGTTTAAGTAAAGCTTTGCAAAACTCAGGCGCTGCTGACAGTATTGCGACTACTGCTATCAATTTTTCTAAATCCTTTGGCCCTATTGGTGTATTAATCACCATTTATTTAATAACAACTATTTTCACCGAAATAATAACCAATAATGCAGCTGCAGCGTTGATATTTCCAATTGCGTATTCCGCTGCAAACCAGATGGGTGTTGATCCAAAACCATTTTTCATAGCGATTTGTATTGCTGCGTCAGCCAGTTTTGCGACACCTATTGGATATCAAACCAACCTATTAGTTCAAGGGCTTGGAAATTATAAATTTAGTGATTACACAAAGGCCGGATTGCCTCTTAACATACTGGCTTTCATCATATCTGTCATCCTCATTCCACTAATCTGGCCGTTTTAATTTTAAGAATAAGAATTAATACCTACGGGATTTTGCCAGAATAAACTATTTTTGCATCCAAATATTTTTTACAAGGGTGCTTAAATTCTGCATTGAAAATTCAATATCATGAATCAATATAATCTGACTCATTTACGAGAATTGGAGGCTGAAGCCATTCAAATTATTCGAGAAGTGGCTGCTGAGTTTGAAAATCCAGTCATGTTGTATTCTATTGGAAAAGATTCTTCTGTTATGGTAAGATTGGCTGAAAAAGCCTTTTACCCGGGGAAAGTACCATTTCCATTGATGCACATTGACTCGAAATGGAAATTCAAAGAAATGGTCGAATTCAGAGATAATTATGCCAAGGAAAAAGGTTGGGATCTCATCGTTCATTACAACAAGGAAGGTTTCGAATCGGGAGTAGGTCCTTTTTCTCATGGTAGTAAAGTTCATACCGACGTTATGAAAACTCAAGCACTTCTTGAGGGGCTGAATAAATATAAATTTGATGCGGCTTTTGGCGGTGCTCGAAGAGATGAAGAAAAATCCAGAGCCAAAGAACGAATTTTCTCTTTTCGTGACAAATTTCACCAATGGGATCCAAAAAATCAACGTCCTGAACTTTGGGACATTTTTAATGCCAAAGTACATAAGGGTGAATCTATTCGTGTATTCCCTATTTCAAACTGGACAGAATTAGATATTTGGCAATACATCAGATTAGAAAATATACCAATTGTTCCTCTTTATTATTCAAAGGAACGTCCTGTTGTTGATGTCGATGGAAACTTAATTATGGTTGACGATGAGCGTATGCCTAAAGAATTGGCAGAAAAAGCAAAGATGCGCAAAGTTCGTTTTCGCACATTAGGTTGCTACCCACTTACTGGTGCAATTGATTCGGAGGCTGACACCATTGAGAAAATCGTGGAAGAAATGATGACAGTAACTGTTTCTGAACGTACAACCCGAGTCATTGACTTTGATCAGGAAGCCAGTATGGAACAAAAGAAACGAGAAGGATATTTTTAGTCCAACAAATTAAGGCTTTCAATTTAATTTTTAACTGAATACACTTTACAAATGGATATAAAAGCATTTCTTGACCAGGATGAAAAAAAGGATTTGCTCCGCTTATTAACAGCAGGATCAGTAGACGATGGAAAATCGACACTTATTGGCCGTTTACTTTTTGACAGTAAACGTCTGTATGAAGACCAACTTGCTGCTTTGAAAAGAGATAGCAAACGTGTTGGCCATGCCGGAGATGATATTGACTATGCCCTACTTCTAGACGGATTAAAAGCCGAACGCGAACAAGGTATCACTATTGATGTAGCCTATCGTTACTTCTCCACAAACAAGCGTAAATTCATTATTGCAGATACTCCGGGACACGAGCAATATACGCGCAACATGGTTACTGGTGCTTCAACTGCAAACCTTGCCATTATTTTGATTGATGCGAGTAAAGGTGTGATCACGCAAACCCGAAGGCATACATTCTTAGTTTCATTGCTAGGCATTAAACACGTGGTACTGGCTGTAAACAAAATGGATCTGGTTGATTTTGATCAGAAAGTGTTTGATGACATTTGTGTAGACTATAAAAACTTTGTTGCACAATTGGATATTCCAGACGTTAATTTCATTCCAATTTCTGCGTTAAAAGGAGACAATGTGGTTGAAAAGACCGATAAAATGCCTTGGTATACAGGAAAATCAATGTTGGAATTTTTGGAAACGGTACACATCAGCTCTGACAGAAATTTCGATGATATGCGTTATCCTGTTCAGTATGTACTTCGCCCAGATCGTGATTTCCGCGGATTCTCTACCAAAGTCGCCTCCGGAATTGTCAGAAAAGGTGAAAAAATTATGGTACTTCCTTCGAAAAAGACATCCACCATTAAAAGTATTACCACTTATGATGGTGAGTTGGACGAAGCATTTCCACCACAATCGGTTACCATTACCTTGGAAGATGAAATTGACATTTCAAGGGGAGATATGATTGTTTATCCAGACAATCAGCCTCGGATGGAGCGTCATTTTGAATCCATGCTTGTATGGATGGATGAAAAACCGATGGATCCAAGTACCCATTTTCTCATTAAACATGCGAATAATAACACCAAGGCTAGAATTGATAAAATTCGATATAAGGTTGATGTAAACACTCTTCAAAAATCTGAAATTGATTATTTTGAATTGAATGAAATTGGACGAGTGGTTTTCACAACGAATAAACCATTGTTTTTCGATCCTTATAAGAAGAATAAAAATACCGGTTCTTTTGTATTGATTGATCCTGTATCTCATAATACAGTTGCTGTGGGGATGATTATTGACCGTTTAGGCTCTGATCAACTTCCGTCCAGAATAAGCGACAAAGATCGCGATCAAATAAAAGCAGGACTTGGATTAATTAGTGATGAAGCGTATCAAAGTCGCTACAATCAAAAAGGAGCAACACTCTGGGTAAATGGACTTCATGGATCGGGTAAAAACGAAATGGCGTTTAGCCTTGAAAAACAATTATTTGAAATGGGAGCAACAGTTGTTTTGCTAGATGGCAGTTCTGTTCGTTCCGGCCTTTCAAAGGAATTGGATTATTCTCCAACCGATAGAGCAGAGCATCTACGTAGAGTAGCTGAAGTTTGTCGACTATTAAATGATCAGGGAATTATCACAATTTGCTCATTCATTTCTCCGGATGCCGATATTAGAAATCAGGTAGCCGAGATTATTGGACAAAATAGGTTCCATTTATTTTATATGGATGCTGATCTGGAATATTGTAAAAAGAATAGACCAGAGCTATACCAAAATGAAAACGTAAAATATGTACCAGGTGTGGATATTACTTTTGATGTTCCCACAAATCCAGCTTTAACTTTAAAACCTGAAAATAACGGGAATAATCCGGAACAGGTTATTGAATACTTAAGGGAGAAAACGATTTTTCCGTTGAAATAACTCAAATACGTTATATTAGCCAAGAGGGTTTATCAGTTGATAAGCCCTTTTTTTTAGCCATCACTTAATCTATATATTAATATTCATTATTATAGGAATAAATAGTTGGATATTTAATATCTTGCCTGAAACCAAAAAATTCTACTAATGAAATCAATTTATATTTTTTTATTTGCTGGTTTTCTATCAGTTTGCGCAAACACCACAATTGCCCAGGATTTATCTCAATATTTTGCAAAAAACACGATCCAGGTGGGCGTGGTTGTTGAAGATATGGATGCTGCACTCGACTTTTATATGAATGTTCTTGGAATGGTTAAAAGGCCTGGATTTAGTGTTGATGCAGAATTTGCGAAACGTAGTGGATTAAGTAACGGAATTCCTTTTGACGTAACTGTTCTGAAGCTTGAAGATAGCGATGATGCGCAGGAATGGAAAGTTATGAGCTTTGGAAAAAAGGCGAATCATCCAAAACAAAAATACATGTCTGATGACACCGGAATGCAATACACTACCATTCTGGTAAAATCGATGACTCCTTTTTTAGAACGTATTAAGAAGTACAATATTGAATTGCTGGGAGAGACTCCAATCAAACTCGATGAACAAAGACTTTTTGTATTGATACAAGATCCGGATGGAAACTTTTTTGAATTAATTGGACCAAAATAATAGAATGAATAAAAAAAGAGGCTGACACCTTGCAGTGCAGCCTCTACATATAAAAATTTATTTCCCAGGTCTAACATCACCGTTTCTTGGATTTCCCCCTCTTCGTTCTCCATTACCACGATTTTGCCACCTTTGCTCCCTTTCTTTTTGCATTTGATCAAACTTTTGTTTTTGCTCATCAGTCAGAATTTCTTTAATTTCTTTGTTTTGAGCATTTCTAATTTCTCTCATCTCTGCAAAAAGTTCACGACGTTCTTCGTCAGTCGCTGACCTCATTTTTTCACGAAAACCAGAAGTCTTTTCTTGATACTTTGCATTAATTTTTTCAAACTTAGCCTTTTGAGCGTCATCCAGACCAAGATTTTTAGCCATCATTTCATTACGCTGTTCTTGACTCATTCGTTGACCTTGCTCTGATTGTGCATAGCTAATTTGACTAACAACCAGTAATACAAATAATAAAATTCCTGTAAGTTTCATCGTTTTCAATTTTGAAATTTAGTCTTTTAGACCTAGTCAAATTAAAAACGTTTAATTGCTCTAAAATTATTTATCATCGTTAAATAATTTATTTTTGCTAAAAATTGATTCCTATGAAAGCCATGATTTTTGCGGCTGGTCTTGGCACCCGTCTACAACCAATAACAAATAATACTCCCAAAGCTCTTGTTAAGATAAATGATAAAACATTGCTGGAAAGATGTATACTGAAGCTTAAAAGCAGTGGCTTCGAAGACATTATAATTAATGTCCATCATTTTGCAGATGATATTATCAATTTTGTACAAAACCTTTCGATACCGAATATCTCCATTTCAATATCTGATGAGCGCAATGAGTTATTGGATACTGGAGGTGGATTATTGAAAGCAAAAGCTCTGCTTCAGGATACAGACGTTATTTTAGTAATGAATGTTGACATTTTATCTGATCTCAATTTTCAGGAATTAATTAACTATCACAAAAAAAGCAATGCGCTGGCAACTCTTGTGGTTCGAAAGAGACAAAGTTCCAGATATTTACTTTTCAATACTGATGGATTATTATGTGGATGGGAGAACACAAAAACAGGTGAGCAAAAAGTTAGTCGGCCAACAGAAATTGAGAACGCAGCAAAATTTGCATTTAGTGGCATCCATGTGTTAAGTCCAAAGCTATTGAATTTAATAGAAGAAAATGGAAAGTTTTCGATTATTGATTTGTATTTGCGACTGGCAAAAAAACATTCAATAAAAGCTTATATTGACGAAACTTCTGTCTGGATGGACTTGGGCAAATACGACCAGATTGAAGAAGCAAAACGTATAGTGACAAAATTAGATCAAACGGAATGAATCAACTGACGCAAAGTTTCTGTCCAGGCCGGATGGTCATTTAAGCTTTCTACCAATTGCAATTTCTCTCCTCCATGTTCTTTAAATAACTCTTCGTATTCAATGCCAATCTCAACCGTGGTTTCAAGGCAATCTGCAACAAATGCCGGTGCCACAAATAAAAGCTTTTTCACGCCTTGCTTTGCTTTCTCAACAACCATTTCATCAGCAAACGGATTCAGCCAATTGCGTGTTAATCGCGATTGAAAAGCTACAGAATAATCTTTCGGCGAAAGGCCCAATGCACCTGCCAAAAGACGTGTGGTAGCGTAACAGGTTGCCTTGTAGCAAAAATGACCGTGTTTTGGAAGTTCTTTCTCACAGGTGCATTTTGTTGAATCTATACTTGGGTGTGTTTTATCTATTTGGCGATTCGGCAAACCATGATACGAAAAGATGATATGATCGTACTCTGAAGGATTATATGAATTAATCCGTTCGGCAAAAGCCTTAACAAATTGAGGATGATCATAAAATTGACTGATCATACGATATTCCGGAATAACATACCACTTCGAAATTTTTTCAGCCACATATTGCCCAATACTTCCTGTGGTGGACGATGCATATTGTGGAAACATTGGAATGACCACCAACTTACCAAACCCCTTTTCCTTCACTTCATTTAGAACAGAATTTATGGATGGCTTTCGATAACGCATCGCAATGTAAACCTCGTACTTATCACCCAGCGACTTCTGCAAATCTTGCCTATTTTTTTCTGCATTAACTAATAATGGAGACCCCTCATCCGTCCACAGCATTTTATATATTTTGGTTGATTTGGGAGCTCTAAATGGAACAATAATCAAATTGACCAATAACTTTTGAAAAAACCAGGGTAAATCAATTACTCTCCTATCATTTAAAAATTCGAAAAGATATCTTCGAACTGCACCAACTTCTGGTTTGTCAGGAGTTCCAATATTTGCCAAAATAACAGCGGTTCTTTTTGAATTGTCCATGATTTGGTTTTTTATTTCAAGTAAAGTTATGAAGTCAATCGATTACATGCAGCCAATCTATGTCTTTTTTTAGCCATCTTAAAGTTTCGGCTTCTTTCGTTCCCTCTTCCGGTACATTTTGATATTCCCAGGAAGCCAATGGCGGCATACTTAAAAAGATGGATTCTGTTCTTCCTCTGGAATCCAAGCCAAATTTTGTTCCCCGGTCATACAAAAGATTAAATTCGACATATCTTCCCCGCCGAAGCATCTGCCATTGTTTTTCTGCTTCTGTAAAATCTTTATTTCGGTTTTTATTCAACAACTCAATATATATTCGTGGATACGCGTTTGCAAGCTCCTGAGTAAAAGCAAATAATTGATCAAACCTCCTCTCATCTACTGGTGCTACATGATCAAAGAATATACCACCAACGCCTCTGGTTTCTTTTCGATGTGGCAAATAGAAATAGTCATCGGCCCAAACTTTATACTTATCGTAGATTCCTGGCTTTAACGGATCGCAAACTTCTTTTAGTTGCTGATGAAACCAGGATGCTTCTTTTAGATTCACATAATGCGGCGTTAAATCTACACCACCTCCAAACCAGGAAATTCCTGAGTCCAACTCAAAATACCTCACATTCATATGAGTGATTGGAGCATGGGGATTTTGGGGGTGAATAATGGAAGATATTCCGGTCGCCGAAAAAGAAGCACCACTTTCAATATCTAGTGATTTTCTCATATTTTCAGAAACAGATCCTTTTACTGCAGAGAAATTTACTGCCGCTTTTTCAATGGCATCTCCATTCGTAAAAACCATAGTGGCTCCTGAGCCAATTCCTGTTTCCCACTCATCTGTAATAAAAGATGACTTTCCATCTGCTTGTTCCAGCTTGGTACAAATTTCCTGTTGTAGTTTTCGATAGGTAGTTGCTACCTTTTCGTATTGCATATTCAAATTAATTAATGCTGTCAGCCAACGTTTTTCCCTGTTTAATACGATCAGCCATGCCGATACCATCCCTGACATTACCCGCAATGATTAAACCCGGAAACTGAGCCTCAATTTCTTGAATAGCTTTCAGTTTTCCCTCCGACTCAATTCCATATTGCGGAATAGCGTGCTGATAACGATTAATAACCAACAAATCAGGATCCCATTTTGTTAATCCCATCATTGATTTCATTTCCCGCTCAACAACTTTCTTGACTTCATCATCCGAAATATCAACCATTTCCGGACGCCGAATGCCGCCTAAAAAAGTTGACAAAAGTGCACCACCTTCAGGCGCTCTCCCCTTAAAAATAGACGACATGAATAACACTCCAAGCACGTCGCGTTTTTCAATAAAAGGGACCAATCCGCCAAAAGCTTTCAGATCAATTCCCTCCCACTTTTTAAAGCCGAGGGAGATATGAATTACCTTGGCGAATTGCATTGCCTGCACTTTTTCGGCTAATTCTTCAGCAATAAATGGAAAAATCTCTTTTAGTTGATAAGCACCAGCCGTAAAAACTAATTTATCAAATTCCTGACTTTTCCCGTTAGTATAGGAAACCAGGTATTTCCCATATGAGGACTTCTCAACTTTTATATCCTTTGCATTTAATTGAATATGCTCTTTACCAATTCCATTAATCAATGCGCCGATCAAACTTCCCAAGCCCCCTTGAAACGCGAAGATTTCCCGTGTTGCTTTTTTATCTCTATCCGATTTTGGTTCTTTTGCTTTTTTAATTGATCCACCAATGAAACTACCGTATTTCTGCTCCAGATTGTACAATTTTGGCAAAGCAAAGCGGGGAATTAACTGATTCGGATCTCCAGAGTATATTCCCAACACAAATGGATCAACTGCGTAATTGAGAAAACTCCTCCCCATCCTGCGTAATACCAAATCGGCCAATGTTTCATTCGGATTGTTTCCTGCCTTGCGAAAAGGTTCTCCCAATAATCGAAGTTTATCTGAAAACTTAAAAAGTGGGGTTGTTACTCCACCAATTAAGCCGGAAGGCAATGCATGCCAACGATCACCTTTCCAAACCCACCGAAATTTTGCAGAAGCATCAGCAATTTCCAACTTAACAGCATCTCCCAAATCTTCCACCAACGCCATTACTTCCGGCTGTCCAAGTACACCCGAATTAGGACCTTTCTCATACAGAAAACCATCCTTTTGCACAGACTCAATTACACCTCCTGCTCGATCTGCTTTCTCAAAAAGCTGAACATCAATTCCTTTTTTCTTTAAATAATAAGCTGTGGTTAAACCGGTAAGACCAGCACCAATGATTCCGACTTTTGTTTTCATTTATACTGATTTGGAGAATTTTTTATCACCATCTTTCACTCGAACATCAAATACTGCGGCAATGTTGCGCAGGAAGAAACGTCCGATTGGAGAAATGGTAATTTCACTTTTTGTGTAAGTTAATAAATCATCTTCTACAAATCCATCCAGTTTACGTTCATTAAAATCCAGAGTACCTTTAATCTCATCAACGGAATAATTAAATGCATCGGCGATTTGCTGCCAATTCATATATTCATTACACATAATCTCATTAATGATCATTCGGGTAATTTTGTCCGTTTCGGTCATCGAATACCCCTTGACAATTTGAATAGTTCCCTGCTCGATATTTTCAATGTATTCTTTTACTGTTCGTGCATTTTGCGAATATACCTCTTCAAGCTGACTGATTCCGGTAACTCCAAAAGCATATACCTGACCAGTCGTTTCGCGGGTACAGTACCCCTGGAAGTTTCGGTGTAAGGTCTTTTGCTGGAGTGCCTGAGCCATATCATCTTCAGGTTTAGCGTAATGATCAAGTCCAATTGTTGTATATCCGGCACTAGTCATCTTAGCCCAGGCTGTTTCAAACATTTTCACTTTTTCTTCCGGAGCAGGCAAGCCGTATTCTTCCAGTTTAAGTTGCGCTTTTTTCACCCATGGGACATGAGCATATGAAAAAGTTACCAGACGATCAGGATTAATCTGAAGTGCTTTATCAATGCTTTTTCCAAAAGATTCAGGAGTTTGAAATGGCAAACCATAAATAAAATCAAGGTTAACAGCTACTCCTTTGTGTTTTCTGATCATTATTGCCAGTTCCGAAATTGGGATTGAAGGTACTTCTCTATGAACAGCATTTAATACCTTTTCCTGAAAATCCTGCACTCCCATGCTTATGCGGTTAAATCCAAAAGAGACCAATTGATCAATATACGTTTGATCCAAATAGGCAGGATTACATTCAACAGCGATTTCCGGATTCTCAATAAAGTTGAAATTAGCATGGATTAAATCCATTATTTCACCAATATAAGAAGCTGGTAAAGCATTTGGCGTTCCACCTCCCCAGTGAACCTGGGAAACCTTTCGTCCTTTATCCAGCATAGGACTGATCATCTGAATTTCTTTCTTCAATGCATACACATACTGTCCCATTAACTCCTTATTTTTGGTAATATGCGTATTGCAACCACAGTACAAACAAAGTTGCGTACAAAATGGAATATGGATATATATCGAAATATTTTCAGGCTGCTTCTGATTGGATTCAGTGACAGCTTTTAAATAATCTTCAGTTCCAAAATCCTCGGTGAAAAAGTTAGCCGGTGGATAACTGGTATACCTTGGAACCGGAACATTATATTTTTCTATTAATTCTTGTGGTATCTTCACGTTTCGATCAATTATTGATTATTATCAAGAGCCGGATCACCTTCAACGTATTTTTCTTTTTTGAAAATAACCGGCAGTAAAACTATAACCAGAATACAAAGTAACAGTTCAACAATGAAAAGCCCTCTGTATTCGAACTTGTGAGCTAATTTTCCACTAAAAACCGCGATAAACAAGCTACTTAAATGTGTTATTACGATCTGGATGGTAAAATCGGTGCCTTCTCTCCCACTTCGTACAATAGCCATTGACAGTGTATAAATAAACACCGAAGACATGGCATATGCCGACCAAAGCAGGCAAACTGCAACGTAGATAAGGTACAACGGATGGTTTGTAAAGGTAAGGAACAAAAAGAAAGATGCAGCAATCAAATTATAAAAAGCAAATAGATAGACTGATTTTCCCAAACCAATTTTCCGGATAATAATTCCTGCAGGAATAGCCATTAAAGCACCGCAAGCTGTACCATAAATTCCGGAAATAAACCCAATTTCTTTAATGCTGTACCCTAGATCAACCAGGTAAGGTTTCACCATAGTCAAAATGCCGATCAATCCGGAATAAAACAGAATGAGAACCAGCAAATGCCGAATGGTTGAAGCTTCCTTAAAAAACAAAACGAACTCATACAAAGTGACTTTCTTCGGATTCGGTTTAATTTCTTTGTTTGGTTTGCTTTTGTACAAGGTCAATGGAATTAACGCCACCAACACAAAACCAGCTAAGCCAAATAATAAATAGGTCCAGCCAAACGAGCTGTAAATGATAAGCAATACGCCACTTCCAACCAGTGTTCCCAGGAAACTACCAGCTGACTGCATGCTATTCCCCAAACTTCGCTCCTTTTTTCGCAAAGAAAGAATGGCAAAAGCATCGGTTGCAATATCCTGAGTTGCTGATGCAGTAAAGGCAATCACCATCAATGCAATAATGGTCGAAAAATCCGCTTGCAAATTGAAAAAGCCAATGCTAATAATCACCATTGCATAAATCAATTCAGATAGCAAAATCCACCTTTTGTAGTGCTTCGGTGATTTACAGCTTTTATCGACTATTGGAGCCCACAAAAATTTGGCAATCCAAGGCAACTTTATCAATTGAATATATCCAATAGATTCCAGCGAATAGCTCTCCATTCGCATAATTACCGGCACCACCGTAGAGAAAAAACTCATTGGAATGGACTGTGCCAGGTATAGGCTCAGCAGTGTAAAATACTTATCAAATTCCTTTTTCTGCATACAATTTGTTAAAAACGTACTTTAAGAGCAACTCCTAATCTGGCGGGTTTACCAGGCTGTGCAAAATTCTTCCCAACAGATGATAAATAATAAGCATTATAATCTGTATCGAATATATTTTTCGACCACAAACTTAATGTTATATTCTTCTTCTGAAATGACATTCTACCACTTAGCAAACCATATGTATCTTGCCATGCATTATTAGAATCGTGCCAATACGTTTTTCCAAAACCTTGATATTGCAATTGAAAACTAAATTTATCAATTAGGTTGCTGTCAATAGTAAATGTTTTCTTACCTCCCAAATTGTATGTGGAGCGTGGCGCAAAAGGAAGATAGTTTCCGCTGTAATCAGTATCCTCATCCCTTTGATATTTGACGTAGACAGCCTTGTTGTAGCTATACATTCCCCAAACTTCCAATTTTGGGTTGGGTTTATATCTAACTTCAGCTTCAAAACCTTTACTCTCCGACTTTGCTGCATTCTTCAACATAGATCCCCGACCACTTGGAACAGGTTGATAAACTTGTTGATTCCTCCAGTCCATATAAAATGCACTGACACTGGCAAAAATATTATTCACAGGACAATGAAGCTTAATTCCGCCTTCATAATTATAACTGTTCTCAGCATCGAACGAACGATCTTCATCCCGCTCAAAAGTGGAATTAAAACCACCGGAATTGTACCCAGTTGTATAAGTAAAATATGGTGCAATATTTTCGGTAATATCATATTTAATTGAAAATTTAGGCAAAACCTTGGTTTCATCCATATTTAAATCTGCATCTCCACCATGACTTGGAACACCATTCGTGTTTACCTCATGATTATATAACAACGTCGCCTTTTCGTAATCAAAGCGTAAACCACCATTGAATGTAAATTTACCCAGGTTTAAAACAGATTGGTGATAAAAAGCAAAACCGGATATAGAATTATCATATGTTTTAGTGTAGTTGTAAACACGGGGAGCGTCTGTTCCATATTCCAAATAGACTTCTTTGTCAAAATTTTGACTAAATGTAAATCCACCAAACAACCATTCATAGGCTTTCCCTTTTTCAGAACTCACATTAATTTCCTGTGCAAACATATGCTGCTTCTGATTCTGATCAACCATATACAAGCTTGCTGGAGTAAAGTCCTGGTCTATAATCTGCACATCATCGATTGTTTGATAACTGGTTGCAGAGCTAATGTAAACAGATCCAAAGTTTGCATTCATCGCCAAACCACTTGAAAACATTTTTCGGTCATAACCACTAGCATAATCGTAGTTCACATCTTCCGATTCTTGGGTATCCAAATCATATAAGCCATATGGATAACCAGCCTGTTTGCTGTCTTCGTATTGTAATGTTAATTGAGTGTTGAAGACTGAGCAGGCATCGTAATTCAATTTCATTCTCCCAGAATAACTATCCAACTCATCTGCTGACTCATCCAAATATACATTGGTAAAAAAACCATCGTGATGTGTTCTTCCGAGATTAACAATCATGCCTAGCTTCTCTGTAATTGGCTGATTATGTGAAATCTGTGTTTTCAGTTGATTATAACTGCCATAGTCTACTAAAACGGATGTTAAACGCTCTGGCTTGGGTTGCATGGTAGTAATGTTAATAAGCCCTGCCAAGGTATTTCTTCCATATAACGTACCTTGTGGACCACGCAAAACATCAATACTTTCAATATCCTGAAAATCAAAATTAAATGCTGACTTATCCAGGTAAGGAATATTATCAACATACACACCAACTGATGGCGAATTAATTTTCGTTCCAACTCCACGTATGTAAATGGGTGAAGTTAGTTTCGAACCATAATCAGGCATAAAAAAGTTCGGCACCACTCCTGATAAATCGGTCAGGTTTTCAATTTTATTTTCAATAATAACGTTCGCTGATAATTTTGACGCTGCAGCCGGCAGACGAAAAACATCGCTATTATATTTTGCTGAATTAATGGTTATTTCACCCAGATTTAATGTTTTATAAACGGTTGAATCCGCTACCTCTCCCTCTCCAAAAGTTGTTTGTGCTATGATTAGCAGACAAACTGCAAGCAATAGTTTATTATACATCTATTAAAATTTTATGAACTAAGAAAATGAGTGATAAATTCTCTCAAACTCTTAAAAATAAAGGTCAGTTAACTCAAAAATTAAATATACGAAGGAGGTGGCCGACTTACAACCAATCCAGCAAATTTTAAAGGCAAAAGAAAATTCAACTGGCCTCCAGGTCCCGGAATAACTGTAATATTTGGTATAAATACTGGAATATTCTCTATTACTTCTACTGTAATTTTATCCTTTCGATCTTTAAGAAAATCTATATAAAAAGCGCAATCAGTGTTCTGGCTAACTTTTGTATCACACAAAATGTGCTTTCCTTCGGAAACAAAATCATCAAAATTCTCTTTTTTTGTATCCGAATGATATGAAAAAAGAAAATAACTCAGATAAAATCCAAGAAAAATTAAATATGGAATATGTGTACTGAAAATGCCGAAAGTAAACATCTGGTCCTCTTTTTAACAAGCTTAAAAATATAAAAAAACGACCATACCAACTAGTCATTGACAAATATCAACCTTACAAAATAGAAAAGACGTTTGCTGACACTAATAACAACCATTTGTTCATTATATTCGCATTTTCTTCAATCAAAATACAATTATGAAGTTAACGGTACTTACTGAGAATGTCGCAGGATCAAAATTTTACGCAGAACACGGCTTGTCCTATTTCATTGAACATGAAGAAATTTCTATTTTATTTGATGCCGGACATAGTAACATTTTCGTCAGAAATGCAGAAAAGATGGGCATTGACCTTCTCGAGAAAGTTGACCAGATAGTACTTAGCCACGGACACTGGGATCATGGAAATGGACTAAAATATATTCAAAATAAGCCACTTCTCACACACCCAAAATCGTTTATCAAAAGATATCGAAAGACAGATAGGACTCCATTAGGACTTTCAATGTTAAAAGAAGAAATAGAATACCAATTTATTCTCACAACCTCAAAAATACCTGTCCAAATTTCAAATCATATCTGGTACTTAGGAGAAATTCCAAGATTAACTGATTTTGAATCACAAGTCACACCTTTTATTAATGAAAATGGCGATGATGATTTTGTACCTGACGATTCTGCCCTTGCATTCATTTTAGGAGAAAGCATCGTAATAGTTTCAGGTTGCTCCCATTCTGGAATATGCAATATATGCGAGTATGCCAAAAAAGTGACTGGCATCAATAAAATCCACGCTGTTATTGGTGGCTTTCATTTAAAACACAACAACCGACAGACAAAAGAAACGATTCATTATTTTCACAACGAAAACATTCAGCATTTACATCCATCTCACTGTACAGAACTACCAGCCCTTGCAGCTTTTCATGACCAATTTAAGATCTCGCAATTAAAAACCGGACAGATTCTGGAATTTTTATGATTTTTATGTAATTAAAAAGCCACCCTGGAAATCCAAAGTGGCTAGATATATATTAGAAATGATTTAGTTCATTAACCATCATTCATAGAAATCAGGAACTCTTCAATTGAATCAGTTTTCATAATTCTTGTCTTGATGAAATCCATTGCTTCAATCGAATTCATATCTGCAAGATAATTGCGCAGAATCCAAATCTTATCCATAACTCCTTTGGACATCAACAAGTCTTCACGACGCGTACTTGAAGAAACAATATCCACAGCTGGGAAGATACGTTTATTCGAAAGTTTACGGTCAAGTTGAAGTTCCATGTTACCAGTTCCTTTGAATTCTTCAAAGATAACGTCATCCATTTTAGAACCTGTTTCTGTAAGCGCAGTTGATAAAATTGTCAACGAACCACCTTCTTCAATGTTACGTGCTGCACCAAAGAAACGCTTTGGTTTATGCAATGCATTTGCATCAACACCACCAGAAAGCACTTTACCAGATGCAGGAGCTACTGTATTATATGCCCTTGCTAAACGAGTAATTGAATCCAATAGAATTACCACATCGTGTCCACATTCTACCAGTCGTTTTGCTTTTTCAAGAACCATTCCGGCAACACGTACATGGCGATCAGCAGGTTCATCAAAAGTAGATGAAATAACCTCAGCGTTAACGCTTCTGGCCATATCGGTTACTTCCTCAGGACGTTCGTCAATTAGCAAGACAATCATATAAACCTCTGGGTTATTTGCTGCAATTGCATTTGCAATTTCCTTTAGCAACATGGTTTTACCGGTTTTAGGCTGGGCTACAATTAAACCACGTTGTCCCTTCCCAATAGGCGCAAACAAATCAACAACACGCGTTGAGATATTATCATGTCCTTTTCCTGTCAGATTAAACTTCTCATTTGGAAATAAAGGAGTCAAGTGATCAAAAGGAACACGGTCGCGGATATAATCTGGTGTACGTCCATTAATTTCAAGAACTTTAATCAATGGAAAATATTTTTCACCTTCTTTTGGAGGTCGAATTGTACCTTCCACTGTATCACCAGTTTTCAATCCAAACAGTTTAATTTGTGATTGAGAAACATAAATATCGTCAGGTGAATTCAGATAATTATAATCCGAAGATCTTAAGAACCCATAACCATCAGGCATAATTTCCAACACACCTGAATTTGTAATGATTCCTTCAAACTCATAAGGTTTCTCTCCAGATCCGTTTCCTTGTTTATGTTTACCTTGATTATCCCATTTCTGGAACTTCCCTTTCCTCGGCTGCTGATCTTTTTTATGATCGTGCGCAACATTGGATTGTTGAGTTGGTTGAGTTGGTTGGGTTGCTTGAGCAGCTTTTTCCTGTTTAGGAACATTTTGATGGGCTGGTTTTACTTCAACTTTAACCCTTTTTTCCTCAACAGGTTTATCAATCTTTTTACTTTCTAATTCAATTTTCTTAACAGGAGGTTTTTCGTCTTTTCTATCTCCTATGTTTTTTGACTGAGCTTTGTCAAAAATACCACCTGCTTTTACAACAGTGGTCCGTTTTCTTTTCCGATCTTTTTGCTCAGAATCAGATCCTTTACGGTCCAATGGTGAAATAAATTTCTTCTTTTCAACCACAGGTTTATTCGAATCTTGCTTTTGTCTTTGAATTCTATCTTTTGATGGATCAGATTTCTTTTCTGAGGCAATAATTGCTTGGGTATCCAAGATTTTATAAATCAAATCCTGTTTTTTGTAAGATTCAACTTTTTTAATTTTAAGCTCTTTGGCAATTTCCCGAAGATCGGGAACCAGCTTTCTGCTTAATTCGATAATATCATACATAGTTTTTGGTAATTAATTAATCCCAGGAAATCTGGTGTAGTAAACAAGTTATAGGATAAAGAAATAAAAATGGATTCGAGTTCAAATACGAATTATTTTGCAATAATAACGAATATGTCCATAATCCCCAAAATTATTTCTTTTTTATAAGAACATTTCTAATACTGTTACAAAACAAATAAACAATAAATTACCTTTTTAGTTTGTTCATGAAGAAAAATGCATGGTTTACAATTAATTTGATAGTGTTCATGAAAAATCTAAATACTTTTTCTAAATTCAAAACATTTATAACTATTTTCACAAAGAATTAAGATAAAACCAGATCAGTTTTTGTTTGTTTGCGTATAATGGATTAAGCTAAGTTTGGAATATTTAAGCAATGAGACAACTAAAAATAACAAAGCAGGTTACCAATCGGGAAACATTATCACTTGATAAGTATCTTCATGAGATTGGCAAAGTTGATTTATTAAGTGCTGACAAAGAGGTTGAACTTGCAAAACGTATAAAAAAAGGTGATCGTGAAGCCTTGGAAGAGCTTATTAAAGCTAATTTACGTTTCGTAGTTTCCGTTTCCAAACAATATCAAAACCAAGGGTTGAGTTTACCAGATTTAATTAATGAAGGTAATTTAGGTTTAATCAAAGCTGCTCAAAGATTTGACGAAACACGAGGATTTAAATTTATTTCATATGCAGTGTGGTGGATTCGGCAATCTATTTTACAAGCGCTTGCTGAACAAGCTCGAATTGTAAGACTTCCTTTAAACAAAATAGGGTCCATTAATAAAATCAACCGCACATTTTCTCAATTGGAGCAGGAATACCAGCGGGAACCCACTCCGGAAGAAGTTGCCAAAATATTGGAAACGACCACTGAAATGGTTGAAGATTCTATGAAGGTTTCTAGCCATCATGTATCTATGGATGCTCCGTTGAAAGATGAAGATGGTAATAGCTTGTATGATGTATTGCTGAATGACGAATCTCCCAGCCCGGACAATGGCTTAATTGATTCTTCACTTCGTAAGGAAATAGAGCGCACGCTTTCAACTCTAGGAGAAAGAGAATCTGAAATCATTAAATATTATTTTGGATTGAATGGCTACAGACAGCATACACTGGAAGAAATTGGTGATGTTTTTGGTCTTACTCGCGAAAGAGTTCGCCAGATTAAAGAAAAATCAATTAAAAAGCTGAAAAATAATTACCGCAATCGACTACTGAAAGCCTATTTAGGCAGATAAAAGACAAAATATCCTATTTTCGCTTCGAACTCAATCCCCAAAACTATATTTTTGGGATAAAATTATTTATATGAGTAATCAGAGACTTATTGCCCCTTCAATATTAGCAGCAGATTTCACAAATTTGAAAGCAGATATTGAAATGATTAATAAAAGTGATGCAGATTATGTACACTGCGACGTTATGGATGGAGTTTTTGTTCCTAACATTTCATTTGGAATCCCTGTAATTTCCCAAGTTTCAAAAATTGCACAGAAGCCACTTGACGTTCATCTTATGATAATTGATCCGGACCGATACATTAAAGAATTCGCCAAAGCTGGTGCATCCATATTAACTGTTCATTTAGAAGCATGCAAACATTTACACCGAACAATTCATAGTATTAAGGATGAAGGTATGAGAGCAAGTGTATGCTTAAATCCTCATTCACCTATTCACTTTCTAGAAGATATTATTAATGATCTTGATATGGTATTATTAATGTCTGTTAATCCGGGCTTTGGCGGACAAACCTTTATTGACAACACATACAACAAAGTGCACAAGCTCAAAGAATTGATAACTGCTAAAAAATCAGACTGCAAAATTGAAATAGACGGCGGAGTTAATTATGAAACCGGTAAAAAGCTATTTGACGCAGGAGCCGATATTTTGGTAGCCGGAAGCTTTGTATTTCAATCAGAAAATCCAATTGAAACCATTTCCAAATTGAAAGAATTATAAAACTGCCGAACACATTTGTGGCGGCCTGTGAATTTTCCACTCATAATATTGAGGCAAGCATACAACAATTAAAATTGAAAGCTGTTCTAAGTATATTGATCAATTAATTGAAAATACATTTCACTTTACAACTTTATATTAAATACCTATGAAATCCCCGACAATAAAAAATTTGGCATTTGCAATCCTCCTTTTGGGATCTTTAACCTTTTTAAATAGTTGCAGTACTGTTCCCTTAACTGGAAGAAATCAGCTAAACCTACTCCCCGAATCCGATATGGTAAAAATGAGTTTAACTAGCTACGATGATTTTCTGAAAGAAAACAAGATATCAACTAATCAGCAACAACTTAACATGCTCAAAAAAGTTGGAAGTAAAGTATCATCAGCTGTTGAATTATACTTAAAAAACAACGGATTTGAGAGTTACATTGAAAACTTCAAATGGGAATTCAATTTGGTGGAAAATGATGTACCCAATGCATGGTGCATGCCTGGCGGAAAAGTCGTTTTCTATACTGGCATATTACCACTTACACAAAATGAAGCAGGGATGGCTGTTGTTATGGGACATGAAATTGCTCATGCAGTTGCCAGACATGGTAACGAAAGAATGAGTCATGGATTAATTGTTCAACTTGGAGGAGTGGCGCTATCAGAGGCAATTAAGGACAAGCCAGAAGAAACTCAGGCACTATTCGCAACTGCATACGGAGTTGGTTCTCAAGTTGGTGTAATGCTTCCCTTTTCACGAACTCATGAATATGAAGCAGATAAAATGGGACTAATATTTATGGCAATGGCTGGTTATGCCCCTAACGAAGCTGTTGAATTTTGGAAGAGAATGGCTCAACAAGGTGGATCTAAGCCACCAGAATTCTTAAGTACTCATCCGGTTGATTCTAAAAGAATTGCTGCTTTGCAGGAAATTATGCCAGAGGCGCTTAAATACTATAATTTGAATAATTAACTTTTACAAGGCCTTTAAAATAAAGGCAAAGTCGTTAAGATAAACGAACATAAGTTTAACAAAACCATAGAGGTGTTTATTAACATTTTTTAATATTTTTCGAAATATTTTTTTACTTTTGGAAAAGAAACTATGGAAATAACTAAAAACGAGCAAGATGGATGGCTTTGAAAAACATGATGAAAAGAATGAGGTCGATAGCAAGTTCAGGCAAGAGATTTATTCAAAAGCTGTAAGGGCTGGTAAAAGAACCTATTTTTTTGATGTAAAATCAACCCGCAAGGATGAGTACTACCTAACGATCACTGAAAGTAAAAAGAAATTTGATCAGGATGGCAAGTTCCACTTTGAGAAACACAAGATCTTTCTTTACAAAGAAGATTTTGAAAAGTTCACAGATGGCTTAAGTGAAGTGATAAACTTTATTGAAAGCAATGAACCTGTAGAAGACACTGAAATGTTGGCGGAAGAAACTGAAACATTCGAAAAAGAAGATGAAGTGACCGGCAAAGATTACACCAGTGTTGAATTTGAAGATTTAAACAACTAATAGAAATCACCTCTGAAAAAATCTCGCTTTCGCGGGATTTTTTTTTTGCATAAACTTTCCTACCAATCTTTCTATTTTCTTACACCAATCCGGTTTGCCCATTCAGAGTAATATTTTTTCAATTCTTCTGCCCGATCTTTTTCAATTTCAACAAGGTTATTTAACTCTGTACGGTCAATGTTAAGGTTATATAGTTCCCATTCTCCTTTGTGCTTTGAGATTAGCTTCCAATCTCCCATCCGAATAGCCTTATTTCCCTCATGATCCCAACAAATCGCATCATGCTGATCTCTTATTTCGCCTTCGAAAATAGGCCTCAAACTTTTTCCAGGCATTGCTTTAATTACTTTCCCCTTATATGTTTTTGGGTAATTTGCATTCGCAATATCACAACAAGTAGCCATAATATCAATGATATGACCCGGCTGAGAAGTAATTCCTCCCCTATCAAATATACCGAGAGGCCAGTGGGCAATTAATGGTGTCGATATTCCTCCTTCATGAACCCAATGCTTAAACATCCGGAATGGCGTGTTGCTGAGATTTGCCCAAGATCGACCATAAGTATGATAAGATTCTCCTGACCCAGGTCTTGCATCTCCGTCCCAAAAATTTCCCCAAAAATCACCACCCCAAATTCCTCCTTCATGACATCCACCATTATCAGAAAGAAACAATACAAGTGTATTATCGGTTTCTCCCATCGCATCCAATTGATCAAATATTTTGCCTATTCCAACATCCATCCTATATATCTGAGCTGCATAAATTGACATCAATAAGTCCATTCGATCTTTTTCTTCTTCGGTTAGGGAATTCCAGGCTTTAACCATCGGATCTCGCTCACTCACATCCCAAGTTTTTTCAATGATTCCCATTTTCACCATTCGGTCATAGCGCTCAATTCGAAGTTGATCCCAACCTTTCATAAACTTCCCCCGAAACCGGTCAATATCCTCCTGCAAGGCGTGAAGCGGCCAGTGAGGAGCAGTATATGCTAAATACATAAAAAATGGTTGTTCCTTTTCCTCAGCAACTTTCAAATATTTTATCGCATTTTCCGTTATGGCATTAGTCATGTAAAAATCATCCGAGTTTGGAATATATTCAGTACTGTCGATCGCAAAATGACGTGACACATTAGACGTTTTGGTCTTGCTAATATCGAAATAATTGGCTGCGCCACTAATTAATCCAAAGTAGTTATCAAAACCACGATCAACAGGCCAATGTGGACGCTCCTCACCAACATGCCATTTACCAGAAGCTGCAGTATAATAACCAGCTTCTTTTAGTACTTCAGCAATTGTCACACATTCATCATTTAAATAACCTTGATAAGGTCCTTTTGAATTACTACCTGAATGAACCATACCTCCCATCCCTGCTTCATGTGGATACAAACCGGTCAACAAAGAAGCCCGGGTAGGACAACAGCGGGCAGCATTATAAAACTGAGTGAAACGAAGGCCTTCAGCTGCCATTCGGTCAATATTGGGAGTTTCGATTTCTCCTCCAAAGCAGCCTATGTCTGAGTAACCCATATCATCTGCCAGGATAATTACGATATTTGGCCTTTGAGATTTTTGTTTTTTCTCGGATTGACACGAAAACAAGAAAACAACACCTACAGAGATAAAAAATACAGTTATCGGAATTTTAGCAAGCCTTCGATTCATATTTAATAAAGTTTTTCCCGATTGGGAATTATTCGTTTTCGGAAAATACCGGAACCTGATTTGAATAATCAACCAGATATGTATTTCCGCCAAAAGAAATTGTCAAAATCGAATGATCAAGATTGATAACCGGGCCGGAAAAAACGGGCCACCTCTCATCATAATTATACCTAGTATTCCCGGCTATAAAAACAGGAAGCGTTCCAGTCCCCCCTTTCACGGGCCATTGCGGTTGTTCAAATGGCGCTAAATGTTGAAGAACCTTTGGTTCGTCTATACCATATCCCCAATTAACTATTGGCTCCTGGAAGAAACCAACATCCTGAAATAACATTTCTATATGCCCCCCTCCAAATGACTCATATGTAAGCAATTGTGTTTCTGGATCGAGATACATTATGTGTTCCCGAATAAATTTACTTTGATAGGCTTCAAAATTTTCAAATTCATCAGAATCATGCAATTCTAAAGCAAATCCACATACTTTCCCCGGATCATTTTTTACTGACAGTACATTCTGATTACGACTAGATGCTAAATTGGTATTTTGATAGGCTGGAATTCCGACAATCGACATATAAACAACTCCGAAATCAATAAACCATATACCATTTTCTTCCTTTATTCTCAAATCCTTTGGGAAATAGACATAAGAAATATTATCAATTTCTCGATTTTTTGGATTATTCAAAAGACTATTCTTTGTTCGATCGGTAGGAAATCTCTTTTTGAAATCACGTTTCCATTTTCGATCCCAGCCTTCACTCATTTTAGAAATTTCCTCATGCAATTCTTTGGCTGTAACTGGAACCTTCGTCAATTGAATTAATATATTTTCATACTGCCCCCATTGTGTCCATGGATCTTTCCCAAGACCATCAGAATTACCCCAGAAAGCTCCATTTCCTCTAACTTCCGAGATTGTATCCTGATTATTCACAATTAATTTCCAATTTACAATCTCACTGCCCATTTTAGTCCAGCCACCGTACGTACTTATTAAACTACCCAAAGTGTAGTTCTTGGTTCGATAATAATACTCTTTATTAAAAGATGGCTGATCTAACAAGTATGCTGGCTTACTATTTAAGTACCACTCTGGATTTACAGGTTTTTGCCGGACATAATCAACTAATACCTTTGGTGGTCGATAAGCACTGGTAGCAGCGTATAGTAATTGGATGTAGTTATTACCAGAAAAATTAACTTCAGAATCAGTTGAAAACCAAAGCCAGTTTAAAAAATAAAGAGCAGTTTCCTTTTGCCTTGCTGGTGATGTACCCATTAATTCTGCTCCACCAACCAACCCATAACTGTAATGAAGAGCCATTTCTGCAGCATAATAATCAAGGACTGCACGAGCAGCCAGCTTTACTTCTTCATCTGCTGAATAATCGTATAGATTAATCCAGCCTAATAAATTATACACGCCATATTTACTGGAATTAAACTCACCACTTCCAACCTCATAGATTCTTGAAGACCAGTCAAGTATCCAAGTCTTCATTTCTGCTAATCGTTCTGCTAAATCACCAAAATAGTTACCAAAAGCCAAGGCCTTTTGAGCATATAAAAATCCGCTTGTCCGATACATTGAAACCTGACTTTCTGTTCCCTCTCCGGTCCATGCATTGCTTCCGTCTACAGCTTCAAATACATTTTTGACCATTACTTGCATGTTTTCCTGCAATACAAAACAGTCTGGATAGCGATATAAAGCTCGAATTGATCCAACCAAACCATAATAATTTGTCAAATCCTGGCTCAATATCTTTATGTATTTTTCATCAATCTGATCGTCATTTCCAAATAATTCGAGTCTCGCCATTAGGTAAGGCCAGTAATATTTCTGAGCGTCATCGCTTTTTGGAGAAGGAAGCTCAAAAGAGTCAGAAACTTGATTTAGAAACTCTTGTGCTTTCTCTTTAAACATCAATTCATCATCTGTTTGACCAACTGCCAAACCAGTGATAAAAAGCAAAAACAAAGTAATTAGCTGTTTATGCTGGATCATGTTCAGGTTTTGATTTGATTTTATTATTTTTCAGCCTCAAAAATTAACAAGTTTTATCCATATTACAAGTACTATTACTCAAAATCTTTTTAAAAATGAAAAAGACAATAGAGGTGAAAAAACTTTATTCGATTATTAAGTTACTAATTATTTCTGGGTTACTAATCGGAGTTTCTTCGTGTCAGTCAGGGAAAAATGAAAAGAAACTCATTGTGAATAAGAGTTACAAAAAACCGATTAAGGAAAGTTTTGAATTGATCAAAACGTATATGTATACCTCATTTTCTCCGGGGGCATCAATTTCTATTTCGCACAACAACCAATTAGTGTGGTCTCAAGGCTTTGGCTACGCCAGCAAAGAGCTAAAAGTTCCAGTGAATAGAGAAACAAAGTTTCGAATTGGAAATACCTCCCAAATGTTCACGGCTTTCACCATTGCAAAACTGCAGGAACAAGGAAAAATTGACTTAAAAGGTTCATTTTATGATTACATCAAGGATTATCCCCGTAAACAGTGGGATTTCAGCCCTTATCTTTTAGGAGTGAATTCAGCTGGTTTTTATGACAATGCAACGGATCAATTGATAAAAAACGAAGAAGTAAAATCGCTTAAGGACTATATAAGTTATTTTGAGAATGATTCATTAGTGTACAAACCAAACTCCTATTTTCAAAAATCTGATTATAGCTTTGGACTACTGGGAATGCTTGCGGAACAAGTAACTGGTACATACTATCAAAAATTGGTGCAGGAAATTATACTGGATACACTTCAGCTAAAATCAACAACTATAGACAATCCATTTTTAATTATCGAGAACAGAAGCGATTGTTACTCGCAGGATTACATTGCTCGTCTGGTTAATGCTCCTAAAACTGATTTAAGGTGTATAGCCCCCTCCATCGGATTCTTATCGACATCTGACGATTTAAATAAAGCAGGACAAACAATACTTGAGCCAGGATTCTTCAATGAGGAAAGCCTTAGTTTGTTTTTCACTCCGAATCGATTAAGTACTAACATAAAAACAAATCGTGGATTTGGATGGTGGGTAACTGCTGATGAGTATGACCGAAAAATATATATTCAGCTAGGTTCTGTTTCTGGCGGAAGTTCAATTTTAATGGTTTATCCGGAACAAAAGTTGGTGCTTAGTATGTGTACAAACTTAAAAAATGAAGAAATTGAATCAACTATCAATAAAATTGCACGTGTTTTCCTCAATCAGATTGACCCTCAGGAAACTGAGGAACCTGAAACTAATCAAGTAGAAGAAAATATAAAATAAATAGCATTTAAAGGCAGGAGTTTATCATTTGAGCTCCTGCTTTTTAAATTATACCGAGTAATTTTATTGTCACCATTATCAATGCCAGAATTAATACATATCGAACATACCTGGCACCACCCTTCACTGTAAAATTCACTCCCAACCATGCGCCAAGCATATTTCCAGCTGCAAGCAGTAAGCCGCAGATCCAGTCCACCTGATCGTTATAAATAAAGATTGCCAGAGCAAATATGGTGTAAAAAAGAACTATTAATATTTTTATCGCATTTGCTTTCACCAAATCAAATCCACAGCCCATAACAAGTCCGGCAAGGAGCAAGAATCCTACTCCCATTTGAATAAAACCACCGTAAAATCCGATAAAAAAGAAAAGAATGTATTGCAAGACCGTTGGTTTTGCCTGGACTTTCCCTGCTTGGTCTTTTACCCATGCTTCTTGCTTTAATACTACGATCAGCAACATTACAACCATTAAACCACCAATAATCTTCCTTAAAAGGTGCTCATCAATCTCAACGGCAATAAAAGCACCAAAAATACTTCCAACAATTGCAGGAACGGTCAGCCGGTAATCAGTTTTAAGGTTTAGAATTTTCTTTTGCCTGAAAGTATTTGCACCGACTATATTTTGTAGCAGAATGGCTACCCTGTTGGTTCCGTTTGCCACATTTGCCGGCAAGCCCAAAAACATCAATAATGGAAGTGAAAGCATGGAACCACCTCCTGCTACTGTGTTAATAAAACCGGCAACCAGTCCAACACCGATAAGTGCTAAATAGAAATACCATTCCATAATTTTTGCATTAAACAAGAAAAGGCATCTTACAAGATGCCTTTTCTCTATATTTTAGAGACAGGTTTTACCATGCAAATAACGGCAAATCTTCCATCAATTCATTTACTTTTCCGCGAACCTTGCTAATTACAGCTTCGTTCTCCACATTTGCAAGTACTTCGTCAATCAAGTCAACAATAACTGGCATTTGATCTTCTTTTAAACCACGAGTAGTAATGGCAGGAGTACCAACTCTTAAACCTGAAGTTGTAAACGGTGAACGACTATCAAATGGAACCATGTTCTTATTAATCGTAATATCAGCCTGAACTAGAGTATTCTCAGCAACTTTACCAGTCAACTCAGGGAATTTAGTGCGAAGGTCAATTAACATACTATGATTATCAGTACCGCCTGAAATAACCTTATAACCTTTATCTACAAAAGCCTGAGCCATTACAGCCGCATTCTTTTGCACCTGTGCCTGATATGTTTTGTATGATGGATCCAACGCTTCACCAAATGCAATCGCTTTTGATGCAATCACATGCTCAAGTGGTCCACCTTGTTGTCCCGGGAATACAGCAAAATCCAATACTGCTGACATCATCTTAGTTACACCTTTAGGAGTTTTAAATCCAAATGGATTCTCAAAATCTTCACCCATTAAGATAATACCACCACGAGGTCCGCGAAGTGTTTTATGAGTAGTTGAAGTAACGATGTGTGCATATTTAACTGGATTTTCAAGCAATCCTGCAGCAATTAAACCTGCGGGGTGAGCCATATCAACCATAAACATTGCACCAACTTTATCAGCGATGGCACGCATTCTTGCATAATCCCATTCGCGTGAATAAGCAGAAGCACCACCAATAATTAGTTTTGGTTTGTGTTCCAATGCCAATGCTTCCATCTCATCATAATCAACCAGTCCGGTATCTTCTGATACGTGATAGGCAATTGGCTGATATAAAATCCCAGATGAATTTACAGGAGAGCCATGAGACAAGTGGCCACCGTGAGAAAGATCCAAGCCTAGAAATTTATCACCAGGGTTTAAAATTACACTCAAAACAGCTGCATTTGCCTGCGCTCCCGAATGTGGTTGCACATTTGCATAAGCGGCACCAAACAGCTCTTTGATGCGATCGATAGCCAATTGCTCAGTCATATCAACAAACTGACAACCTCCATAATACCTTTTACCCGGATAGCCTTCAGCGTATTTGTTGGTCATTACAGAACCCATTGCTTGCATTACTTGCTCGCTAACAAAGTTTTCAGAAGCAATTAGCTCAATGCCACTCAACTGGCGCTTGCGTTCTTTTTCGATAATGTCGAATACAAGTTGATCTCTCTTCATCTTGAAATTTTTATTTTTAAAATCAAAGCACAAATGTACAATTTTTTAAAGGTGTTAAAAAGCAGTTTTTATTAGAAAAAACTGATATTTTTGAACAAGCTTTAAACAAGCACCTTTAAACTAATTAAATTGAGTATGAGATTACAAGATAAACCACTGTTACTTTCGGCGACTATTATTCTGAGCATAATCGGTAGTATTCTTGCTATTGCCAGTTATAGTATAGGGACTATTTTCTATGCTAAAACCAGCGAATTCATTATAAGTATTACCAATATCAAGAGCATGAATAACGTCAGCAGATTTTATTTTCTGCTTTTTGTATTACTTTATGCAGTCTCATTGTATGGGGTAATTTTAATATCAAAATGGAAAAGGTCGGGTCTTTTCGTTTACTCATTTTCACAAATCATTATTCTATTTCTACCAGCTATCTGGATAAATAGCAATGCATTTTCAGCAACAAATGCAATATTCACAATCCTTTTCCTATTTATATATTGGTCTTATTATGGGAGAATGAAAATAACGAAAGGATAATTTTACTTACAAATAAAATTTAACCTGATCTTCTGTAGGACATTCAGGGGCACCATTCAGATCTTTAAGAGCACACCCAGTTGTGCAACTTCCGCATTTTCCGTCTGTAGCCTTCTTTTTATTAATTGGTAAAGCTTGATAAATCTTATATCCGGCGGCTGTAAAAGCTCCTAAAACAATAATATATGTAAGAATTTCCTGGATCATATAAATAGAATGGATAACTTATATTATTTGTTCATCAGAAAAACTGGCTACTCACCGTTAAAGTTAAAAATGCAAGTACCCATGCCAATGCTGTTGTATAAAGCATAGCAAATAAGGCCCAAAATAGTTTACCTGATTCATTCTTAATGGTCGCAATTACTCCAATACAAGGGAAATAAATCAATACAAAAACCAAAAAGGCCAAAGCCACTGGAATTGAAATAACCTGTTTACCTTTGTCATTCCCTTGAAGATATGTCTCTTGCTTTAATTTATGAGCGAGTCCTGCCCCACTATCATCATTATCAACCTGGTATAAAACGCCCATAGTACTAACAATAATTTCCTTTGCAGGAAGCCCGGCAAGTAAACTCACACTCATTTTCCAATCAAACCCAAGTGGTTTCATTACTGGTGCTATAAAATCACCAATACGCCCCAAATAGGAATTTTGAAGTCTTACCGACTCTTTTTCTAATTCAAGTTGTTTTATCTTCGAATCCTGATCTGCCGAATTATTCGCCTGAAGAATTTCAATTTGATCGGATAATTGTTTCGAATGTTCAGATTCTCTTGGGAAATATCCCAATGCCCAGATAATGATTACACCAATTAAAATCACGCCTCCAATTTTCTTCAAATATTGATAGGTTTTGTCCCACATGTGAACCATAATATTTTTTAACGTTGGGACCCGATAAGGAGGCAATTCCATTACAAATGGAGTTTCCTTATTTCGAAAAATAGTCTTATTGAAAATCTGAGCAGTTATAAATGCCAGGAAAATTCCAGCAAAATAAATACCTGCCAACACTAAGCCCGGGTTGTCCGGAAAAAAGGCAGATATAAACAAAACATATACCGGCAATCTTGCACTGCAGGACATAAAAGGAATAATCAACATCGTAAGCAGACGGTCGCCAGGACTGCGAAGAGTCCGTGTAGCCATAATTGCAGGCACATTGCAACCAAAGCCCATTACCATTGGAATAAACGATCGACCATGCAATCCAAAAAAGTGCATCACCTTATCCATAATGAAAGCAGCCCTTGCCATGTAGCCGGAATCTTCCATCAGAGAGATAAAAAAGAACAGAATAAGAATGTTTGGTAAAAACACCAGAACACTCCCGGTGCCATCAATTATCCCATTCGTCAATAAGTCTCGTAACATTCCCGAAGGCATTATTCCCGCTACAAAACTACTTAACGAGGCAACAAGGTTTTCGATCCAAACCATTGGAAAATTTCCCAACTTAAACGTTGCATAAAATGCACCAAAAATGAGGATCATAAAAATAGGCATTCCTAAAAGTGGATGTGTCAAATATCGATCAATCCTCTCGGAATCAGACTTAGCTGGCTTTCTATTTTGCTTAAAAGTATCCTTCAATGCACCAGCAATAAAACCATACTTCGCATCTGTAATTATGGTCTCACTATCTTCGTTGTATAAACTTTCAATTCGTTGACATTCTTCGGTGGTAATTCGCTTTATTTCATCAAAATTGGCATATTTTGAAAGATTGAAGAAAGTCTCATTATCCTTTTCCAACAATTTAATTGCGAGAAAACGAGACGATATTTTATCAATAATCGGACGATTCTCTTTAATAATTGGACGCATCCGGGATATTGACTTCTCTATTTCCGCACCATAATTGATGTGAATATGTCTCATTATTGGATCACGATCTTCATATACATCAATCGACTTCTCCAATAATTCATCAATTCCTTTTCCCTTTGAGCTAACGGTTGGTATAATTGGAATCCCAATCATTTTCCCCAAGCGTTGGTAATCAAAATGATCCCTATTCTTAAGTAATTCATCGTACATATTCAAAGCACAAATCACTTTGATGTCCATGTCGATTAATTGAGTGGTTAAAAATAGGTTTCGCTCTAAGTTGGAAGAATCCACCACATTAATCACAATGTCTGGTGTCTCTTTCCAAATATATTTTCTAACGTAAATTTCTTCCGGCGAATAGGCCGTTAATGAATAGGTTCCGGGTAAATCGATCAGATTAAACCGATAGCCATTTTTTTTAAAACTGGCTTTCTTTGCATCGATCGTTACTCCACTATAATTTCCTACATGTTCTTTTGATCCAGATAAAAAATTAAATAAGGTTGTTTTACCACAATTGGGATTTCCTACCAAAGCAATGTTGATTTCCCTGCCTTTTTCAGTAGCCGAGCGCTTTAATATTTCCTGATCAATGACTCCTTCATAATTAGCATGAACCTTTGATTTCGCTTCATTTAATGATACAACCTCTATTAAAGTTGCCTCGGAACGTCGCAAAGTAATATTATAATCCAGAATTTTAAATTCAATCGGACCTTTGAATGGAGCATTTTTGACTACTTTCACCTCTTTACCCCTCACAAATCCCATTTCAGTAATCCTTTTTCTGAACGAACCGTGCCCAAGCACCTTGGTTATGATGACTGTTTCATTATTTCTTATTTCAGAAAGCCTCACACAAGATTTCTTTTATGCTAATTTGAATTAAATAAAAATAACGCAGCAAAGATATTTAAGTTTTTAAAAAAACTTCCAAAAAAACAGGAAAAGCCATCGAGGGTTTTATCATTCGTTTAACTTTGTAGAATTAACGATTTATGATGGATGAAAATAATTTAAAGAAAATTCAAAAGGCAATTGATTCGCTTCCTGACAATTTTAGCATTTTAGAAGAAAAAATAGATGTTGAACTTCAAATGGAATACTTTGATGCCGCCAAAGCAGTCAGAAGTGGAGATGTACCTGACAATATTATAGAAACTGCTTCAGAAATTCTTTCGAATAAAGATGCCAGTAAAGAAGAGAAGAAGGAATTGTTGGTTTGGCTTGCCGGGGTTGATGATGTTGAAGCATTTCGAACAATTGAAGCATTTCATAAGAAAGCACGGGGAAAGCTGCGTGCCTGGGCAGTATTAGCCTTACAGGAAAGTAGGATGCTATTACAAAGTTCCTTGCTTGACGAGCAGCAGGTATTTATTTCGACGGGACTGGGAGGCAAAGATCAGAAAATTAGATATTTTGCTGCAGTCATGAAGAATGATCTCAGTGAAGAGTTTTCAGAATCTCAGCAGAATATTGTTAAAGGTGAGTTGGCTTTCTATTTAAAAAAATGTGATGGGGAACTGGAAGAAGTAAACTTTGAAAATGGATTTGCCCTCTGCTTATTTCTGTTTCCATTAAAACAAAATCTACACGATGTTTTAAGTTCATTTATTAAAGAATGCAATCAGTATGGTGGATTTTTAAATGATGATATAATCATTACCAACGTAAAAGCTTTAACAGCAGAAGAAATTACCTCATTTATAGAAAATCACAAGAAAGATCAGGATGAAGAAGAATAAAATAAATGTAGCTCTACAAGTTTTACCACAAGCTGAAGGTAGAAATAGTTACGAACTGGTAGATTTTGCCATTGAAGAAATAATCGCCTCCGGATTACCCTACAAAGTGTGCCCATTTGAAACCGTTATTGAAGGAGAATTTAATGAAATTATGGCTTTAATAAAGAAAGTTCATGAAAAATTAGAAAAAAATGGCACAGAAAAATTAATGACTTACATTAAGATTCAAACTGTATTTCAGGCAGATGTAACAATTGCCGACAAAATGGAGAAATACGGATAAGAAAAAAATCACATTTTACTTGATCATTATATCTGAAAAGTATTATATTTGCAGCGCTTTAAAGCAATCACGGACCTGTAGCTTAATTGGATAGAGCACCTGACTACGGATCAGGAGGTTAGGGGTTCGAGTCCCTTCAGGTTCACTCAGTAAATCAAAGAGTTACAAAGATTCAAAATTTGTAGCTCTTTTTTATTTGATACACAACTTGAAACACTAATGTATAAAAAAAGGGTGCCTTAACACCCTTTTTTAAATATTAATATAGATTCTATTTTCTTTTAAAAGGCAGAACGATCTGAGGTAAATTCATTTTCGACATTGCACTTTGTAATTCCTGTCTAAAATACGGCCACAACGTAATGCTGACAGTATTATCCGTCAATATCTTTACAAATTCAACACTCACTTCATCTTTAAATTCTAAATCAATATCAAAATCCACTCTATATCTAACACTAACGCGAATGACCTCTTTCCCACTATCTTTATTTTTTGCAACGAAAGTAAAAAGCATATATATCATCAATTTACTATCCTTAAATTCATGTTTTGAAGTCTCTCTAATATTAAGTCCAATATTCTCCTTAATAGATTCTTCAGAATATTTTGCCTTTAATTCCACAAGAGTTATTTCGTCCAATTCAACTTTTGTAAGAATTTTACGATATTCTTGAGGTGTCATTTTATATTTACTCATAATTATGCCGCTATATCACTAAATTCCAATTCATTTCCCATTTCCTCATTCCAGCCAGAACTTATTTTAGATTTAATATTTTTGAGACCAATATTTAACCAAAACTCTTTGAATTGCTCCTTTACACTACAGTCATGAGCAACAATCATGTTTGTCATTTCTTGAAGTTTTGGAACTAGGATATCCGTAACTGAGCTTAAAGCACTCCCCTCATGCAAAAGTTTATTTACATACTGATTTAAAGAAAGATTATTTCTCTTAGCCTGAAGAGCCAAGTTTGTATGAGTTGCTGGATCCGTTCGTACGTTAAATACCCCACTCAATAACTCACTTTGCTCTTTACTTGGTTCAGGAACTTTTAATCCTTCCTCACACAGTGTTTCGATAAAAAAATCTTTTTCTACTTGATAATTCTTAATAGCCTCTTCTACACTGTCTCCCTGTCCAAAACAAGAGTATCTGCCAAGTTCTTCAGAGAAACAAACAAAAAAAGTTTCCCCTTCAAAACTCTGCTTTTCAATTATCATCTTGTAATCAAGACCTTTATAATACTCTAGGTTTTTCATCTTTTATATCTTTTTATTTGTATGACTTTATTTATATGTTTTAGTATTTCAGGAAAATTTCTTTTATAAACCATTCTTTTTGACTTACCCTTATGAATGACATGAACACTAAAAATACCATGGGTATATCCTGGAACATTTACTAAATCCATAGACCTAAATTTCATCAATGATCCACCTTTATTCAGTTTCGGATCAAAAACAATATCCAATAAGCTACACAACTTGACAATATCATTAAATTCCAATTCGTTACCTTGAAATTTTTTTATTTTTATTATCAAATGTTCAATCTCTTCAAGTGTCGGCTCTTCAGGTATTTTTACGCCAAAAATCTTCATTTTGATACCAAATATAATACCATTTTAAACAAATGGACAAATTTATAATGTTAACATTTTAAAACAAAACAACTAACAATCTAATAATGTGCACATTACACTAATATTTAAAAAGTCAATTTAATAACAATAATTTTACAAACAATCAAAGAATTATGATATCTGTTAGGTTATTCTAAAAACTGATAAATATTTTATTTACCCTTCATTAAAAACTCGATAGATTTTCTATTTTCCGATATCCTTAGATTTAACATCTCGCTTGATGCAAAACAAAATGTAATACTATCAGATCTATCATTAATTGAATAATAAAGTATTTTATCAATATATATATGGTAAATAATTCCACCATCCCCAACAAATGCAATATTTTCCATGTTTTTCATATTTTGGGTGACTTTGAGAATTGAAAATAAAACTAATCTTAGTTAATTTTCAATATGTAAGTTTACGAAATTCTAAACGTTTTTCAAACTATTTATAATCTATTGGTTCCGTTTAATAAAATTCGTTTTTATTATCAGATATATTGATCAAAAGGAAACCCCGCGAGCGCAGGGTCTATCAAGTGATAGTCTCCGCCACCCCTGACCAGAGACTCCTGTCAAACTTTGTAAAGTAAAGTTATGTGAAATATATCTAAAAGTCAATGCTGGATTGATTCCCTTTTTTATAGCTCTGCAAATTCTGCATTTCCCCTTTTTTATGGACTCCAAAAATTCAACAGATCATAGTAACGATACCATTCTCATCAGGTTTCCCATAATCCGGATGAGAAGTCATTAAGAAGTGTGATATAAATTGATCATTCAGCTCCCCTACTCCATGGAATACAACTTCCCGGACATAATCAAATAGGATCCGTTTATCTTTCTTGGATATGAAACCTATTGTGTAATTCTGATATTTTGATTAAATCACCCTCCATGCCTTTCAATTAATTTATTTATTGAGGAGAGCTGATCTAGTCTTAATTTATCGTAGTAAATCCTGTTCCCAATTTTAACTGGAATGATATCTTTGTCACTTCGCCACATAGCGATGTTCTTCTTACCATATCGTCTTTCTGCCTGATTCTGAGTGAAGTGTTTTGGGCTAAGGCCTAGTTCATCTATAACTTGCCGAGCTCCCATTTTGGCTGCGGTCAAAAGCATTTGCCTTAGTGTGTGTTCAGATAATTCCATATTGCAGTTATTTATAATGTTTCAAGACCTGTTTGTACTTCTCATTGACCTGGTCCTTAAAACCCTTGTAAACGTTGTAATAATTTCGCACAGATTCAATCGCATGTGAAACGCTGCAGTTGGCTATTCCAAACCTTGAAGCTATTATCGGCCTAATCCCTCGCTTTAATAGCTTGGTCCATCCTCCAAATGAGTCGGGATCATACAATAACAAAACTACGGCAATAAACTGATATCTTGTTTCAACATCAACTTTACTATCGAAGTAATTTTTATGAATATCCGGAATCAGGGAAATATCTTCCAGCTTTGGTTCAGCTGTGAGTTTATTCGCCAACTCCGGATATAAGGTTGCGACTTTGAGTCCTAAAATTTTGAGATTAACCTTCATTCTTCATCTCTTTCAGGGAATCTTTCAGGGCTTTCAACACATATATATCGTCTGGGCTTAGGAAAGAGCATAGAAGGTTTTCATCTTGAGTATCGATAAGTTTTGCCCCTAGTTGTGATAATGAATAGAATATTTCATTTATAGACTCAATGTATTGATTGAAATCATACAGAGTCAGCAAAGAAACCATACCTTTAAGATCAATAGGATCTTGTTTGTCGATGACTAATTGTCCATCATTGGTAAGTTGACAGGATATGTCTCTCCCGTTGCTTTTTATAATTACTTTTTCCATGGTTCTATTCGTTAAAAAGGTTAAGGATTTCATTAAGCTTGTATAAATGATGTTCTTCCGGGAGCATAAAGTTAACATGACTGTCAAGTAACTCCGAGTGGTCAATTGCCAAATACGATATTGTTCGACCTATGCCGGTAATCGTATGGCTCAATGTCCTGATTACTTCATTTTTGCTGAAATTAAAAAGAAAATCATCCAGAGCCTTTATATTGATACTGTCATTACCATGTCCCAGACCTATCAATTTCCCATTCTCAATTTTGATTGTTCCATCGCTGATTTTTTCAGTGGCTGTTTTTACTTTAGATTTTTCCATGATTAAAAAAATTTAGTTGATATTAATTTGTTTATCTGACTATTCTAAGGTGTGTTGATTGAGGTGTTAATCCCTTTGGCAGGATCATATTTCTTTCTTTGTGAATGACCTTCAACCTGTGGTTTTTAACTACCATGGCAGATTGATTATTTGTTCTCTCCCAACGATCAATCTGTTCACTCATGCGAATAGCTGCATCCAACCTTTTTTGAGCTTGCTCGTGGGCATGTTTACTCTGTTCCCAGATTCCAGCTATTAACTCGTTGATGGTTTCTTTTTTTGTTGCTTCCATGATTTATTCGGTTATTACTTGAGGTTAATCGGTGTAATTTTTAGGTTTCCCAAATTGAAGCTGCTTTCTCATCGTTTTAAAATTCATTTTCAAAACTTCTGAGAGTGGAAATTTGTAGTGTTTCCCAGGTTCATTTATCGGATAAATAAAGCCGTCATTCATCCGTCTTAAAACCGTGTCACGGCTTATACCATGGATATCGGCTACGGTATTCACACCAACCAACCTGTCCTCGAACCTTCCAAGAATGGCTTGTTCTGATATATCCCTTAGGGCCTCTTTCAAATCCTCACTGTCTACTTGATAAATTATTCCTTTCATAGCTAAATTTTTAAAATTAATACGTGATATTTAAATGTATTTCACTCAAGACAAACATACATCTTAATATCACACAAATCAAATTTTTGATGACTTATTTTTAACATCAAAATGAATATTTATAAACATATGTGATATTTTAATATCAAATTGATTACCTTTGAAATAAAAAAGATGAAACTCCGAATTAAAGAGCTATGTTCTAAGAAGAATACTTCCGTTCAAGGCTTAGCTAAAAAGCTAAATATTACGCGTGAAACCCTTTCCAGACAAATAAGTGGGAATCCAACGTTAGAAACACTTTCAAAGATTGCTGATGCACTTGAGGTTGAAATCTCTGAATTGTTCACTGATCGCAAAATAACCGGTTCTGTCCGCATTGGAGATGAAATGCACGCCATTGATTCTATTGAGGACATTGAAGAACTTTTAAAAGAATTAAAGGGCAGGTAAACACCCGCCCTTTTGCCAATCAATCTATCTACCAGATTAATAAAAAGAGCAGACTTTAACATCTGCCCCGGTTCCATGACCTGAATGGTTTATCTACTGTTGTGAGGCAAAATTATAACTGTCTCACCTCTAAATTTTTCTAAAAATTCATCATGAGTTACACCATGCTTGCTTTCATGGTATTCATTCACGTAGTATTTCCCGTCTTTCTCAATCAGAACAACTCCTTCTCTAATTACTTCCCCGTCAATTACTGAGATCTTACCGGCTGCCAGATCTTTTAAAAGCTGGATCTTTTCTTCTTTACTTAAATTCTCGATTCTTTTCATTGTATTGATTTTAGGTTTTTACAATCCCATATCCCTCCCCGTTTGTGATGGTGAAGTATTACTATTAATAGATTTTAATTCTGTCACGGCATTTTGAAGCTCTACAACTGAGCTTTCTACACCTTCAGCTGTCCTGTGGGTATTCGCTTCAATAGCTGCCATGTGAGCCACTGCATCAGCTGTATAGTCTCGAATTTGCCTGGTATCATCAGAAGATTTACGAAGAATCCCGGCAAGTTCTCCACCTGTTTCTTCTGTCAGGTCCCTACGAATCGAGCCAACTAATCCAGATTGACTTAATTGACTAGATTGATCCAAGGAAAATTCACCAAGCCCATCATTGAACTTCGCCCAATAATCGTTCGCGATAGTTATACCTTGCTTAAATTGATCGATGAGACCTCCGGATCCGTATAAGTCACCTTCAAGAGATCCATCACTCATGGCTTTTTTGAAGTTTTCGGTAAATCCTGATAAGAATTGATCCTGAAGTATAACCTTCAATGCTTCATATCCTGCCGAAGATAAAAACAACTTGAACTTATCAGTCCACTGTCCAAGTCCACTTTCTGACAGTTTCAGTCCCTCTTCAATCCCGTCAACTATCGTATTTGCAATGTCATTTGAATCAAAACCTAAATCAGCACCATGTAATTCACTTAAATCTGCAGCTGTTTGAATAAGCTTATTGACAGATTCATTGAACTCATTTTCATCAAAAGAAGGGAAAGCAAAAGCGTTTGATAAGGGATAGTTGCTGTAACCAATATACCCAGTTAGTTCAAGGAACTTATCTCCAAGTAAATCCAAATTCTTTAATGCTTCATTTAATTCCTGGGCTCCCCACGCATTCCCATAGACTGTATCCATTATCTTTTTAAAAGATACCCCAGTCCGTTCTCCTTCAACAAGGATAAAATGAATGTATTTTTCGAACTCATTTTTATTTAGCTCCAACTCTTCTTTCAAAGTGGTAAGATCTCTTTGTCTACCTTCACTCATTGAAATTAGACCAGCATCAACCAATAGTTTAATTTGTTCTCTTAGGATGTCGTTAAGTTCAAGTGCTTTCTCATTTACTCTTTGTTGGGCCTCTGCAAGCGATTCTGTTGATTCGGACATACCTGAGAAAAGTGATCCAAGAATTCCTATTCCAGATGCTATAGCTCCTACCAAATTTCCAGAAGAGAGATTTGCTGCTAGATTGGCAGCATTGTAAGCTAAATCAGCCATCTTACCAACAGACTCACCTAAATCACTATCGATCTCGGAAATGGCATAACTTAAAGCTCCTAGAATTTCTGATGTATCACTGAAAATATCATGAGCTGCCTCTGACAATACTTCTTGCATGGTTAGCCGATCATTTTGCTCTTTAATTGCATCAGCCTGTTCTTGTGCTACCTGCCGACGTTGCTTATCAATCTTCAGGATTTTGTCAGATTCAATACGAACGTCCTCGATCTCATTAGATTCCAATTGAGGATTAATCGCTGTTAGTTCTTCAGGAGCATCAACTTTTTTTATCTCCCGGATCTTTTCATAATAATCCCGGATCTCATTCCGAATTACCTCCATTTCAGAAAGGATATTGACATCATCAACTACAGTCCCGGCTCCTAATTCACTTTGTAGATTCTCATACTCCTTGATCATATCTTTCAGGGTGCGAACTTTCTCTTCAGCTGTTTCTCTTTTTTTATCATTTGCCTTATCAGCTTCCTTGAAAACTTCACCGTAGAGCTTTAACAATTCTTCTTCGGCTTGCTTGGTAATCTGTAGTTGGTTATTGTATAATCCTAGTTCAGCCTGCTTTGTCCTGCCGGGGGTAAATGCAGATCCTAATCCTAAACCAGCATTTAATGATTCTACATTTCTTCTGAACCATCCAGGCTGTTGATCTTCTAATCCGGTTATTGTAGGATTTAACTCATCAATCCGTTTTGACCTTAGTTCATTTATCTTACCAATAATAGCACTTAGTTTGGCATCCTTATCTGTTAAACTTGAGATGCTGTTAACCACACCATCAACGATCTTTTGCGCTCCCGGATCAATAATATCTGCTTGCTTGTCAGTGAGGAGTATATCAAGCAAATTTGCAACCTCCGTAGATGCTTCTTTCAGGTAAACTCCAAATTCTCTTAATTGCCTATTCCATTTATTATGGACAACTGCCCACTTATTGTCAGCCTCTTCCATCATTCGACCATAGGCAGTCTCCATAGCTCCTAATGCAGTAGCGTTGGCTTCCATATCTTCAGCAGCTCCCTTTGCATTTTTACCAGTGATAGCTAAAGCAGCATTTACACCTTCAACACGGCCCAATAATTCTTTGAGCTTATTCTGAGAGCCACCAGCCATATCAACTACTGATTGAAGTCCTTCCTGATAGGTCATAGTCTTTTGCCAGCCATCACCTAAAGCTTCATTCATTCCAATAATGGAAGATCTGATCTGAGTGATCGCTTCGCTTGTTGATGTACCTTGTTTGGTCAGGGTTTGAATAGCTGCAAAAATCTCATTATAGGAGATGTCATTTGCTGCTGCCAGCGGTGCTACCTGTGCAATATTTGAAGCCAATTCCCCAAAGGTAGTTTTACCACGCTCAACGGTTTTAAACATCACATCAGCCACCTTTGTAGCCTCAGTAGCTTCCAGCTTCCATGCATTAATGATTGATGTTAAACCATCCGCGGCTGTTGTAGTATCTGTTAATCCGGCTGTTGCTGCTTTAGTGGCAATATCCAGTAATTTTAATCCCTGCTCCCCATCGTAACCTGCAGATACTATCTGGTAATAAGCCTTAGCCAATTTGATAGCATCATCCGGTCCGTTTGCTGCAAGATCAACGATCTTCTTGGAAATACCCTCAATATCATCCTGAACAGCTACTGAGATAGTCTGCACTTCCCTCATGGCCATTCCAAACGCTGTCTCAAAATCGTAAGCTTCCTGAGCTATCTGTTTGAACTTGAAAGCTGCAACCATAACTCCACCGGCAACTCCCATTTTAGCTGCAGATCCTAATATCCCGGTACTCATGTTGCCGAAAGCAGTACCAACTCCTGCAGTCCTTCGCATGGTGTTCTTTGCCCATTGATCTACAGTCATATTTGACCTCCGGATCCCTGCCAGAAGTTTACTATCATCGTAAGTTGATTCGAAATGTATTGATGACATATCTATTTTCCTCCTTTTGTTTTGTTATTGTCTTATAGCTAACATTGTGTTTATTAAAAAGCTAATTATCTGTTTATTAAACAATTGCAAAATCATTTTCATTCAAATTTTATCTTATTGTTTAATTTTCAGAATATTTCTTTTGTATCAAGAACTACTATAACCCTACTAATCAGCCCCTTGATTATCCTATAATCTTTTGTATCAAAATCGTCAATTGCTCTTCAGAAAGGTTGTCAATTTCAAGATTAAGATCTGTTTGTTTAAGTCGTGGAAGTACAAAGTCAGCCAGTTTAATCATATAGCTCAACCTGTCCTTTGGCTCCAGTTTTGTTAAAATATTTTTCAGTTTTGTAGGTGTCATCTCTTTACTCAAAACCCCTGAAATAACATCCCTGAGGTTTTCGGTTGCTTTATTCTTAGATCCTTTTGGCCTCCCTCCCGGATTTCCGGATTCACCTTTCTTGAATTTTGACATTGCTCCTGTTTTTTGTCTGTTGTTTACAGAGATTTACTTTCTGGGTCCTCTCCTGGCCCCAAGTTGATCACATTAAAAGGAGCAACCCCTTCAAAAAGATTCGCTCGTTTCTTCTTGACGTTATTCATGATTATATCCTCACAAGCTTGAATATAACCTCTCAGAGGATCATAAATCACAATCAATTTTTCACATTGAGTGTTATTTCTTCGAGCCGATATTTGTCTAACAATGCTTTCAAACCAATCTTCAGCGTTTTCAATCACCAAAGTATCCTCATCAATTTCTTTTGGAGAAATGATTCCTCGCTGAAAACATTTTAAGAGATTCCTCTTTTCATTTGCGTTTAATTCTGATACTTTTTTCATGGCTACACCTTTCCCTTAATTCTATATTCCTAAATCGATTGCCCCAGGAGCACCTTTTAATCCCTCCCCGTTCATGATCTTTTTATAATCCTCAGTTGTCAGTTCATCTTTACTGAATTCCGAAGGAGTAACGGACATATCGGAATCGAAATAATTAATAGTTTGATCCAGATCCATTCCCGTATCTCTACATTCTGAAAGTCTTCTCCTTATTTCTGTGAGTTGTATTGGCACTAATGATTTCATGATAATTTGTATTAAAGTTTATTTTAAAAAGCCACTTGGATCGGGTTGTAATCGAGTGTACTTCCCGGATGTTTCAATTTTAAACCAGCTAAAATAATTCGGGTCAAAATGCTCGTTTAAGCTCTCGATACCCATCTTTTCAGCTAATACTTCCAGTCTGTTGTATGATTCACTCAGCTTTTGAAGTTCTTCCCAGAATTCCTTTTGCTCAGCTAATTCCAGCGTTACAGTATATTGCTGATTTATCCGGTCTTTATATGATTTATTTAGAACCGGTTTTTGTCCATGTAAGTCAATATCCCCAATCCAAATGTGACATTTTCTTAAGCTAGCT
This sequence comes from Sunxiuqinia sp. A32, assembly GCF_052690465.1. Taxonomy (NCBI): domain Bacteria; kingdom Pseudomonadati; phylum Bacteroidota; class Bacteroidia; order Marinilabiliales; family Prolixibacteraceae; genus Sunxiuqinia; species Sunxiuqinia sp. A32. The sequence goes on along the minus strand of NZ_JBQYLI010000008.1, from coordinate 23,261 downwards.
GTAATTTCGATATGGATGTTATGATACATTTGATTGTCTATAGCAATAGCTTCATTAAGAAAGGCCTTTTTTAATTTCTCGGACTTTATTTTCATTTTCGATATGTCCTCTCTAGCTCCCTTTATAAGCTCAGTTTTTATGTATTCTGGACCATCTTTGATGAATCCTTCAAGATGCTCAATGTTCGGATCAATACCCTCTTCCTTTAACACTTTGCAAAATCGCTCAATTGGTTTAAGAGAAAGCTTTGAGTTCTTTAGAATTTCCTCAATTTTTTGTTCGTTAATGTAAATTTTTTCCATTTTTGATATTTTAGAAATTAATAATTTGTTCAACTATTTTCGTATTGTATTTAATGAAGTAAGGTTTGCCCTTCCAGCTTTTTATCCGTTCTTCATTCCCTTTAAGCCAATCCTGAAAGCCTTGAGGCAGCTCTTTAACCGGATCCAGCTCGACCTTTTCTCCTTTTAGATGTTTTCGGAAATCTTCTCTTTTCATCAGTACCGGTGTGGCATGACATAAACATTGAGGGTGCCAGCCGGGGAATTGAAAATCTTTTGGATATATTCCTGCAGCTTGATCACAGATATCATAAACCGGGTGTTGAGCTGATAAGCCTACCTCTATTCCCTTGATAAAGTCAAGTTTCTGCCAACGTTCATGATCTGCCAACCTGAAAGCTTGATTCACTTCTTCTCTTGAAAGTCGGATAGCATTTTTATACGCTGATCGATAGACTCCCTGTCCCGGGTTATAATTCTTTGCGGCCTGACTCAGTACTAGTGAGCCTTTTTTATTTCTTACCCTACGAAATAATGATTCCGGATTATTGAGGTACTGCCTTAAATCTCTACTGATCGTTGCAGCTGAGGATCCTTCTTCAATTCCTACAGCTAATTGTGATTCAATTAACGGAAGGACCTGCTTTTCCTGAATTCTCCAAACTCTTTCAGACAACTCAAGTCCTTTAATCTTTCGTTTTCTGAATACCTCCAAAGCCTCAACATTCCGGGGAGATTTTCCAAGCATCTTTATAATTGAAGCATCTATTTTAATTGTTGTTTGTGGATCGATTTCTGAAGGGAGAACACGATTGAAGTATTTATAGAGTTTCCCCGCTGATACAGCTACACCTGCAGCCATTAAAGCATCCAGTACTATCTTATCATTCTTTTCCTCAGTGGCTTCCCATATAGCTGTAATTTGCCTTTCAGTGGCATTAGTTATATTGGATGACATATCCTTCAGGATTGACAGGATCTCTTTTTTGAGCGCGTTATTTCCCCACCATATATCAAGACTGTTGATCTGCCGATACCTGGTCAAAACAAAGCTGATCTTATTGATAGCTTCGTTAAGCTGGGATTGCGTTAAATCGCCCGTTTGGAGCAAAATCGTTAAGAGCTTCTTTCTGAATTCCGATTCGTTCATTTTCTTCTTTTTTAATTGCTATTCTCCGAAATTCCCCCCGGTCCATCATTGATTCAATAATCATGAGCTCCCTAAGAGAGCACCGGTTGAATAATTTTCGAGTGATTTCAACTTTTTCAAATTCCATATTGTCTACTAATTTTCCCATGACCTGTATTTTAAAATGGTTCGTTACTTGCTTCAATTCGTTGATCAGGATCATATCCCGTCTCAGTCTGAGTAATCTCATATTTCTCCTCTGAAAACTGTGTCATTTCATCATTACAATAGATCATGAAGCTCCCACGTCTCCCACGTCTATTTTTTCCGACTATCAACTTGATTTCACTTTCAGGGATCAATTCACCTGATGTCATCTTTTTACCATTATATCCGGGTCTCCATGGGAATAGGATAACATCAGCATCCTGCTCAATGGCTCCAGACTCTCTTAAATGTGAAGGTTTAGGTTCAACATCATCAGCCTCCCTGTTAAGCTGAGAAAGGCAAATAACTGGAATATTCTCATTGAGGCTGATTTCCTTAAGCACCCTACTTATCTCGCTAACCTGTTGCTCCCTTATGGCCTTTTTGTCAGTGGGGGCTATTAACTGCAGGTAATCAATGACAACAAGGTCACACCTGCCAGCTTTTCTATTTTTTCTAATGATACCTTTAACTTGATTCACCGTCATCCCGGCTCTATCATTCCATATAATAGGGAGTTTTTCAATTTGTCCAATTGATGAGTTAATTTTTGTCCAGTCATCATTATTTAGGTAGCCATCACGGATCTTTGTTCTACTAACCCCTGATTCTCCTGAAATCATAGCTTTCTGAAGGTCCGTTTTTTTCATCTCGAACGAAAAGAAGTTGACCCATTTACTATTCAGTGCTGCTATTTTCGCACTAAACAAAGCCAGTGAAGTTTTCCCGATACCTGGACGAGCAGCGAGTATGATTAAGTTTGCAGATCTCCAGCCACCTATAAAATCATCTAGAGTTCTAAAACCTGTAGATATTCCGGGAGAATGGCCTTTTTGTTGCAAAGCGCAATCATTCTCAATTTCTTTGATGGTTTCAATTAACACTTTGTCCTGAAGGGATCCGGTGTCAATGGAGGACAAATTCTCAATTTGATCTATTTTATGTTTAATCTCTGAAATAAGATCATCGACATCAATAGTATCATCGTAGGCTTTTGAATTTGCATCTGTTGATAATCGGATAAGCTCTCGCTGCATGAATTTTTGCGCTATGATACGGGCATGGAATTCTATGTGTGATGCTGAAGCAACCCTACCGGTTAGTTTCGTGATATATAAAGGTCCACCTACTGCATCTAACTCACCAAGATCCTTAAGCTTTTGAGTCACCATCAACAAATCAATAGGGCTATTTTCATTTGTGAGTAGCTTGATTGAGTGATATATAATCCGGTGCTCATCTTTATAAAAAGATTCTTCGCAAATAATCCCATTAACCAACTCGAAAGCATCTCTCTCAAGCATTAAAGCTCCTAGAACGGCTTCCTCAACATCAACTGCCTGAGGAGGTAATTTCCCATATATTTGATTTAATTCGTGCATTTTCTCCAGTTTTCTAAAGTATCTGATTGAGTTTTATGATTTCCATTGATCTGCTTCTCATTAAAATAGCCCTCGAATTTTGGTCCAAATAAAGTTTCTGGCCTGAGGTATTGGTCATGTTCTTTGTTTAACCATTGGGAGCATTTATTATCAACTACCCTCTTGAAATCGTCAATTGAGTATCCTTCGTTAATCCTTGCCTGAATCAATGATTGTGTTTTTTTAGTTCTAGGCTTGAAGTTCTTCCCTGATTTACTATTCAGATATTCGACTATAATTTTAATATCATTCTTATTTCCATTATTATCATTATTGTTAGGGGGTATATTCGAGTACTCTTTCGGTGTAGTTTTCGGTACTGTTTCAGTTTCCTTTTCGGTTTCCTTCCTTTGAAATTTATCCCAGTTTTGTACTGTTAATAGGTGTTTCCTTCGGTTTCCCCTCCCTAGTATTTCACGCTTTATCATCTTCTCTTTTTCAAGTAGCTCAAAGAACTTAACTGTTGTCTTTTTAGAGCATGAAAACATGGCTGTCCACTGTTCTATAGATTTGAATGATTGCCCAGGCTTACATGTAAAAAGATCACATCCAACTGGAAATTTCTTCTCCTCATGATTGACATTCAACAGTATTGTGAGCCACCATTTTAAATGCCTCTCATCTTGCCAGATCCAGTGATCTTGAATTTCTCGATATATACTAATCCAACCTGTCATGCTGTTTTTGCATATCGCTTCTTTAATACTTTCCGGACATACCTTTCACATTCAGCATAACTGCCGGTAAACCGTAATATGTCGCCAAATGGTACTGGTTCAATAGGAGTTCTGATCGGGACAATGTTTAATTCACCAGTATCCCGAGACTCGATTACATCGTGAGTTTTTAAGCTTTTCATTGGTCATTATTTTAGTTTCCATAGTTGTTAGATAATTCCCATGACCTGAAAAGCCGGTATATTTAGTTATTGTTGAAGCTCCTGTAAGGGCTTGGATCGATTTAGTTTCATGAAATTTGTTAACTCTTCCTTAGTAAATACCCATCGACGGCCTAATTTACTGCCTCCGATGGAAGGGCGGTGCTTTCTCAATGTACCTACCGGTATTCGAAGGAATTCAGCCGCTTCATCTATTGTATAATTTTGTTGCATAACCAATTATTTTGATTAGTATTTAACAACAAAGCTACCACTGGCACACTTTAAAAGCCAATTTAACTTTAGGTCGTTTTTTATAAAAATATCACTTATTTCGACCTAATAGGTTAGCTAGTAAATAAATCGAGCTTATGAAACGTCCTACGAAGATATTCTTCTGGAGGATTTGTTTTTGTCAATTGTATATACCCCCAATCTATTCCAATTGTAATACAAAACCTATAAATAAAACGATATACATCTGAATTTGAGCTATTTCTATAAAATGTTTTATCTTTCAAAAAAAGGAAAAAAGGCCACAAACTATTTCTTAAGAATTCGGCCCTATATTTGGCAGATGTTTCGGGCTCATCGTCTGTAACTGATTCTAGTGCTTTAATAAATTTTGAAAGTTCATTTTTTTGACAAAAAGAAAAAAAATTTCTTAACAGAATCTCACTTGTAAATTTGATGTGACCATTTTTTGTTTCAAATTCAAGCATATTAAGCTTAATCCTTTTACCACTGTCAAGCATTTCTTTAAAAAGCTCTAATTCTTCTTTTAGTTTTTTATTCTTTTTACCTCTATCTGTTTCGATTCCCCAATTAATAAAGTACCAATTATAGGCTATTTCATGCCAAACTATAAACATCTCATCATAACTACTCTCAAGTTTTTCATCTTTTACTAAGTTTTCAAAAGCTATTAATTTATTATTGTAGTCGGGGATGTATCTTAAATCAATAACTTCCGAGTAAGATCTTTCCCATGAATAGAGGTACTTGTGTAGAACTGAACCTTCAAGTTCTATTTTATTTGGATTATTTTTTTCATCTGTGTGCATTAGCTTAGAACTTTATGGCTTGTTTGTATACTTCCTTTATTTGATCATCTTCAAAACCTTCTAAATAGGCTTCGGTTGTTTTAGTGTCGTGATGTCCTAGCTGATCTCCTATCATTTTGACCGGAGCCCCGGCCCTTAAAAGCTGGGTGGCTATACTGTGGCGACTCACATAGGTAGTAATCCTTTTTTCGATACCTAGTTTGGGTGCAATATGCTTCATCGCAGTATTAACGGATTTTACAAATTTTTTGGTTTGCTCCTTAACCTGGCTAGCTGTCATATCTTTCTTCAAAACAGGCAACATGAACGGTTCATCTGGATTTACATATTTCCACTTTTCTATTATTGCCTTTGCTGCTCCAGAATATGGGATATTGATTTCCTTTTTCCTTTTTGCAGTTCTTTTCGTTTTTTGACGAACGAAATATATAAATCCATTGTGAATATTATTTTCTTTGAGTAGGCATAAGTCTATGGGATTAAGACCACCTAATAAATACATCAACTTCCATGAATCCAGGAAAAAGCTGTACGGATGTTTTTCAGGTAAGGAATAATTGAAGATTGCCTCTAGTTCTTGCCGTTCAAGCGCTATCTTTCTTCCTCCCCCTTTGGGAATGGTAAATTTATTATCTCCCTCCCCAAATGGATAATGATTTGTTATTCCGTTTTTTTTAGCTGAATTAAATAAAGCACGAAGGGCACGTAAATACATGCCAGTTGTAGTATCAGAGTTGCCTTTCCTTTCCATCCAACTTTGATACTTAGATAATCGATCAACCGTGAAATACTCAAATTGCACCTCTTTACCTGAAGCAAATTTTTTCAAAGAGTTTTTAGCATCCGTGTAGCTATTAGCGGTCCCAATTCTATCATCATCTTTCAATTGTTGGATCATTTCCTCGAATTGAGAAAACACTTTATTTTGTCTGCTTTGCCTAATTGTCAGCTGGTTTTTAAAACCATCAAAAGTAAATGGAGTTAAGCTATCTGCTTTCTTTTGGGCGTCCAGTTCAATGCCTTTAAAAACAATCTGTAGCTCTTTGAACGTCATCCGGGCTTTTGGGCTCATGATCTTTTCATACAGATCCTTCTTGATTGAGAAATTTCCTTTGCCGTCATATCGATAAGGCTCCAGCTTGGAATCAGAAAGTTTTGTATTCACCTTCTCTTTGGGAATACCAAAATAACGCCTTTTCCTATCGTAGGTAGCTCTTATTTTTAACGGATAAAGTCCATCTGACTTTTCCTCTCGTGTGTCTAGAAAAATAGATATCGTTGCTCCCATGTGTATCAAATTTAAAACATATAACACAATTTGACACACAAATTTAAATAATATTGATTTATTTTGTGTATTTATGAACACTTTAGTATTCACTAAGTTATCAACAAACAAAGGGTCTTGAGAAATATTGAAGCACTATTGAGAAATATCTAAATTCTGACTACGGATCAGGAGGTTAGGGGTTCGAGTCCCTTCAGGTTCACTCGAAAAAAGCAACTAAGAAAATCTTAGTTGCTTTTTCATTTTATAACCTGTCTTCCAGTATTTCTTTTACCAAATCAGGTCCAATATCCTGCTTTTCTCCCAGTCTAGAACCACGAGTTTCAAATCGCTTGGTAATTTTACCAATGGTTTCTTCTGAAACTGAATAATCTGGCAATTTTGTTTTAATACCAACCGATTCAAAAAATTTGATCGTGCTCTGGATAGTTTGATCAATTCGTTCATCAACACTCCCCTCTTTAATTCCCCAAATTCGTTCGCCATATTGAAGAATTTTATCTTGCTTTTCTTTTCTGCGAACATGCATCATTCCCGGCAAAACAATCGCCAATGTTTGTGCATGATCAATTCCGTGATAAGCGGTAAGTTCGTGTCCAATCATATGTGTTGCCCAGTCTTGCGGCACACCCATCCCTATTAATCCATTTAAAGCCATGGTTGCACTCCACATGAAATTTGCAGCTGCATCATAGTCCGTACGATCAGCAAGTACTTTTGGACCTTCTTCTATCAATGTATGCAAAATACCCTCCGCAAATCGATCCTGAATAGGAGAATTAACCGGATACGTCAAATATTGCTCCATCACATGCACAAACGCATCAACAATACCATTAGCCAACTGACGATCGGGCAATGAGAAAATAACTTCCGGATCAAGAACTGAAAAATTTGGCATTACAGCAGGCGAACCAAAAGCTAACTTTTCCTGCGTTTCAGCACGGGTGATTACTGAATTTCCATTCATCTCTGATCCTGTAGCAGGCAGCGTTAAAACCGCACCAATTGGTAGCGCTTTTTTCACAAAAACCTTTCCGCTTTTTGCCAAAATATCCCAAGGATCATCCCCTTCATACAAAACAGCTGCTGCAATAAATTTGGTTCCATCTAGCACAGAACCTCCACCTACAGACAATAAATAGTCTATCTTTTCTGCTTTGATAATTTCTACAGCTTTCATTAAGGTTTCATAATGAGGATTTGGCTCTATTCCACCAAACTCAACAATATTTAGTCCTTCAGTAGCTTTTTTAACCTGATCATAAACTCCATTTTTGAAAATACTACCTCCACCGTAGGTAAGCATTATCTTTCTATCACTGGGAATTGCTTTAGACAACTTACTTATTTGTCCTTTCCCAAAAATTATTTTCACCGGATTTTTAAACTCAAAATTGTACATGCTTTTATTTTAATAAGTTGAAGTGTACAAATTTAAGAAAATGACAGGCTTAATTATCTGACATTAAGAAATATTTACAATACTCTATAAATATCAAACTCAGAAAATCGCAAAAACGCAAACTAAATTTTTGATACCAATGACTCCACTTTTGTCCAGAAATTTTCATCAAGAAGTCGCGCACTTCCGACCAAAGCTGCCGATTCCTTTAATTCTGAGATTACCACTTCAACCTGAATATTTTTCTCCTTTAAGATTCGATTAAACTCTTTACCAAACAAAGAGTAGGCGCCAGAAATATTACCGCCAATAACCAGACAGTCAACCTGAAATTTCGCAAATAACGGAATAAGAAAATTTGCTAAATTCTCGCCAAACTTTTCAAATATGCTATTCGCAATTGAATCATTGGCAGCTAACTCAGCCAGCTGTTTCACTCCAGAGCATGTTTCCCCCGATTGTTTTTTATATTCGGCAATAAACCAACGGGTTGAAAAATAATCATCAGCAATACTGTCTTCATAGGGAATGTGATAAACATAGCCCTTTTCGGGAACCCGATCTCCTTCTACAACCGGAATGCTATTGGTCAAAAATGCGGAGCCAAAACCTGTTCCAAGCGTGATAGCCATTACATTTTTATAGGTAGATGCCTGGCCATTCCAACACTCACCTACTGCAAAAGAAATTGCGTCATTCAAATAACGAAAAGGCATGCTAACTGGCAGGGTTAGTATTTTTTTCAGTTCCTTTCCAACGTTTACGCCATAAAGATTATCATACTTTGCCACATCTTTTATCAATGAAATACCATTTTGATAATCAAAAGGACCTGGCATTGCAAAACCAATACCGGCAAGTTTATATTCACTAGCTGAATTCATGGTTTTACGAATGGCTTTCGCCCAATTTTCAATGATCGCTTGAGCTGATGCCTGATTATCCACCTTTTCAACAGCTAAACTTTCTTGTTGGATTACGCCGTGATCAATATCAACCAATACTGAACTTATATGACTTCCCCCAACATCAACGCCAATTGCAAAGTTTTTTTTCATATGAGATGTATCTATTTCATAAAAGCAACAACAACCATTGCCTCTTCAGATGAATTATTTATCAAAGTATAGCTCTTTGAAGCAGCCGGTACAACGAAACTTTCAGCATACTGGAATATTTCGCTTTGTCCATTTCCGGATTCAATTTTTATAGAGGTTCCTTCGACCAGGCTCAAAACATGAAATTTTCCATTGGTATGGATTTTCACAGAAGATTTAAAATGATACCGATGGACCCGATAGGTATGTTTATCATGAGTTGGCAACTCATATTGTTTCCAATCGGCTCCAGTTTGCATTAAAACAGGTTGAGATATTAACTCTTTCTTCGCTTTCTCTCCTTTCCTGTCAAAATATAGATTTTTCATCCCATGGTCAATGTTCAATGGCCGAGGATTTCCATCTAAATCCGGACGAACCCAGTCGTACATCTTGAAAGTAAAAATATAGGGAGTCGTACTAATTTCAAGGACAAGATTATCAATTCCTGAACCATGGATTGTACCTGGAGGAATTAGAAACAAATCGTGTTTCTTAGCCGGATGAACCTGAACAAATTCCGTAATATCAATCGCTGTATTGGTATTAAAACTATTCCAAAGTGCAGTTTCAAATTTAGCAGGATCAATATCTTCCTGAAATCCAAGATACACCGAAGCATCATTTTTTCTATCAAGTATATAGTAAGTTTCTTCCTGTGTAATATCTTCCCCAAAGTGTGATTTACAATATTCTGTCCGTGGATGACATTGTACAGATAAATTTCCACCATCAAAAGTATCAAGAAAATCAAATCGAATTGGGAACTCGTCTCCATACTTCTCTCGGTCAACTCCCATTACATCATCACCACTTTCATACATTAAAAAGTCGAAAGACACTTCTAGCAGCAAATTAGAGCTTTCGAACACAATCCCGTTTTCCGGGGTAATTAGTTCAAATGACCAGGCATAATTCTGAGCTTCCAAATTTAATCCCTTGATATTTTCTTTGATCCACTGGCCACCCCAAACGCCGGGTTCAAACCATGGGCGAGCCCTAAAAAAGTTTTTGCCCATTGATTTTAACCCTTTTCGCAATTTAACTCCATCCATCCAGTTAAAAACATCAACATGTTGTCCATCAACAATTGCATCAATGTTCTCTACAATTTCCTTTTTATGCCTGTTTAACACAATCCAATCAACAAAGTAATATCGTTTGTACATTAACTTCATATCAAGAGGCTCACTAAGTCCCAGATTACAAATGCTTTTAGCTCTTGCCCGAAATTGAAGTTCATTCTTTGGAAGATCAATATAAATAAGGAAACCACCCCATGCTGAAAGCGCAGCACCAGAACCATAAACGATATTTATATCTGCTTTTTCATCTGCCTTAATTTTGGACAATTTTTCACGATCGAAAAAATCAATTAGTTTAAGCGTTGTCCGAGTTCCAAATATTGAGTCCTTCTCTCCCATGAAAGGCAAAATTCGGCGATCAATTTCGTCCTCTGGTAAAAAGGATTCTTCTATATTGATCCAATTTGCCTGCACTCCCAACTCATTTAAAGCCTTGTCTAATTGCTCCCGGAAAGAATAAAAAAATACACCGACGTATCCATCCACAATAACTCTTGATTCATTTCTAATTCGCTCAGCAAGCTTTTTAAAATCGTTTGAAATTAAATTCGGTTCAAGTTTATAGCTCGGATAAATATCATAACCTTCAGGTAATTCCCCTTCTTTTATAGCCGGCATTAAAAACTGTGTTGTTTTTCTTTTAGTGTCCATATTCTTTTTCTAATCTATCTAAGTTCTAATCTTTACTTTTCTCGCCCATTATCTGAGCTAATTCAACTCTTAAAAACACTGGACGGTAATTATTTACATCTTCAAAAACCTTTGAAATTTTCAGTGAATTGACATTGTAGCAAATAACTAGCTTACCATCTTCAATATATTGTGGATGAGCCATTGCATTATAGGTAATAATATCGTTATCTGATTCAGTTTCTGTAGTGCGATACACCATTTGCTTATTTCTCCAGGGACCAAAAGGAGAATCTGCGATGTAGGTATATATCTCCCCAGCACCTATTCCACGCTGCTGAGAAAGTAAAACATATTTATCCTGATACTTAAAAACTGAAAACTGCTCAGATATATTACTGCTGGTTCCCAACATTGGCTTTGTTGATTCAGGATCATTCGACCATTGCTCACCATCGTAAAATTCAACATTTTCAAGGTCCAATGATTTTTGAGCTAACACCTTCGTTCTGCAAACATGTGCATTGCAAATATTATCTTCTCCGGGTTTGCTTCCATAGATATATTTATACTCACCATCATCCAGAACGGCATGTCCCCAATGCACCCCATTTATTAAGCTATACTCAAATGGTTCAACCGAAATCAATTCAAAATCGGGCCATGAATATTTAAAGTAATCCGTATTAACAAATTTAAAACCCCACATTTCGGCTCCGTTGATCCAAAAACGAGACATAAAAAAATGAAAAATACTGTCCTGAACAAAACCATGTCCCGGCCAATAAAAACGCCCCGGATCATTTTCGGGTATTACAAATGACTCAGGATCATCACATTCTCCCTGATATAACGTTTCAGAACTTTTCACTTCAGGATCGACAACAATAAAAGTATTGTTGATCATCTTTGTCGTTGAATCGCGCTTGCCCTCTATAACCTCACCTAAAAAACTGTCTCCCATCATGAACACAGAGCTGCCATCCGGCATTAAAACTGAAATTGTACCATCGGCACCTGTTGTTCCTCCAAAATCCCGTTGAAATAGCTGATTCAACCTCTGATCAACCGAAAGTTGTTTTTCTTGCTTTACCTGCTTATTCTGACAGGCAATAAAACCAAAAATAAATATTGCTGCTATTAATTTATGTAATTTCATTTCAAACTATTTTGCTGTTACCAATCACCCTCTATTTAATTCCCCATTGCTTATTAGGGGTATCTCCCAGAATTAATTTTAGATTTCCACCTTTTGCAAAATCCTTGTGGCTAAACCAAAATGTATTTAGTGGATTGCCATTCAAATAGGCTTGCTGCACATACATATTCTCTTTAGAGTTGTTCTCCGTCTGAATAACAAATGAATCTCCATCATAATATCGCTTGTCCAGTTCAATAGTGATCTTATCAAAAACAGGGCTGGTTATTTCATAAACTGGATTTTGATTCACATTTCCCTGTAGACTAAACAAACCAATAGACATTAATCCACTGACACCCCCCATCTGTCCTTGATCTTCGTCGTGACCACCATAACCAATATCAGGAGTAATTCCACCATAAGCCTGCTCATTTACCTTTCGAACCCAATATTGTGTTAACCATGGCTTTGCTGCATAGTTAAATACATGAGCATTCGAACATCCAGGTTGATTTGCATAGCTTACATATCCATCATTATAAGCAAAAACAAAATCGCTCGGCTCAGCCATTTCAAAAGCATAGTTCAATTTATCAGAGAGGACGTCATTACCTCCCATTAAAGCGGCAAGACCTTCAATATCATGAGATACCGCCCAGGTAGCCTGCCATGCATTTGCTTCCACCCAACCGGCACCAGCCAATGGATCTTTATGCATAAATTTTCCATCCCGATCTTTTGGAAAGAGTAACTTTTGTTCTGAATCGAACAGCTTCTTCCAACCTTCAGAGCGCTTGCTGAAAAATCGATAATCTTTCTTATTTCCCATTTTTTGCGCCATTTGAGAGGCAGCATAATCCTGAAAAACAGCTTCAATAGTAATACCGGCATTCCCTGGCCAAAATCCATTTTCGGTGTAGAACTCGATATCTTTACTATCACCTAACATACCACCTGGTAACTGATTTTGCCTGATTACCTTATATGCTGTTTTTTCATCTACTTTCGTTAACATCCCTTTCATGTATGCACTCACAATTATATTAGTTGCAGGGCAACTGGTCATAATATAGGAATAGCCCCCTCCACATGGGCCTCTGGGAAGTAAATATCCATTCTCTGCATATTGAACCATTGAAGCCGACAATTCATCTAAATACTCGGGCCAGGCCAGTCCCCAGAATACGTTTAAATTCCATTGGGTTAACCACAATGCATCCGTATTATACATATTGAACTTCAGCTTTCCATCCGCATCTTTAGGCAATGTTTTAATTTTAAACACAGCATCCGTAAATGTACCATCTCTTTTACCCTGCGTTCGATCAGGATAATCTCCGCTAACATCATTAATTTTCTGGCGTCCCATTAACACATGCCAGAGATCGGTGTAAAACTTAATTTGTTGTTGAACCGTGCCACCTTCTACTTTGATTTTACCCAACTGATCATTCCAGATATTGCGAGAATCATTTCGAACCTGATCAAAATCCCAACCGGGACATTCGGCAAGTAGGTTGTTTCGTGCATTATCAATACTAGTGTATGAAACTGCGATTTTTAAGTTTAATTCATCAGCAGCCTTTACATCATAACAAGCTTCAATTCCGGCACTATCACCAGCGATCTCATCAATTTTTGCATATCTATTCTGTCCTTGCCACGCGTCAAGCGAGTCAAAAGGCTTATCGAATTGTGCAACGAAATAAATCTGGACATCTTTTGGTCCACCCCAAAAACGATCAGTTGCATTAAAGGTACCTTCTATTTCAAAGTCATTTACTTTTTTTACTTCCGCATCTTTCATGGTACAGTTTCCAATATACCCTCCCAGATTAATTAAAATCTTGGCCTTCATAGATTCTGTAAACTTAAACCGATGAAAAGTGACACGCTCAGTAGATGTCAACTCCACCCAGGTTTTATGGTCACGCAAAAACACCCGCTGATATCCAGGTTGTGCAATTTCATCATCATGGCTAAAGGCTGATTTCCATGCTTGTTCTCCTAAAGTTGGATCAACAGTTCCAGTTACCGGCATTACCTCAATTCCAGAAATCATCCAGGTATGAATTTGAGGAAAGCCCAGGATTTCTGTTTCATTGTAATTGTAACCTCCTCCTCCCTGGTTTTTATTTCTTGTCATTGGCGCAGTACCAACCATACCAAAGGGCCGTGTTCCCGGCACAAAAAAGAAGTATCGTCCCCGGTTTGTTTCGATAAAAGGATCAACTGTTGCAACGTAATCTTTGTATTGGCTAAATGCCGGGAATACCTCAATTTCGGAAAAACCCAGATCCTTCCCGGTTCCATCGGTTACAATGAACTTAATCCAATCAACTTTTTTAGGTTCAAATGAAATGGCCCTTGCGGTACCATCATTAGGTATTTGATTTACCCATAGCATACTTCCATCACTAAATAGCAATTTACCACCAGCAATATGTTCCTGCTTCGATGAACGATCATACAACACAATTTTATCTATTTCCTGTGTATTATCCCACTCAAGCTGTACCCATGGAAATCGAATATACCCCCAACTTGTAGAGACTCCTTCACAAGCCCACTCTCCTTTTCCGTCAACACCAATAATTCCATCCACAATGTTTTTTGACGCAAATTTTTCATTTAACATTGTCGATGAAGTCACCTTTGCATTCGGTGCAATGTTATTCGGACCAGCCAAAACATCAGAACAGTAGACAATAGAAATCAGAATTAAAAGGATTTGCTTTTGCATAACAATTTGGTTTTTAATTAGTAAACAACCGAAACAAACTAGATTAAATTAGTTCCAACGAGATATAACCCATTAATAAAATTCAAATTTATCATTTTTTGTTCATACAATTACTATATATGTTCATACATATTATAAATATTTTGAAATTTAGAATTATTCCATAAATTAATTTACGAAAAATTCCACCTTAAACTCCCTTATAGTCTATACGGTTATATTTGTTCATACAAACAAATCAATGTAAATACTTTTGACCTATATTTGTACTTCTAGCATTGGAACAAATAAAATTCTAGACTTTAACACACATGAAACCTAAAATCGATCATAAAAGCACTACCCCACTTCACACGCAAGCCGAATTATACCTTCGTGAATTAATCGCAGAGAAAGAATACCAAAACGGAAAACTTTTGCCTAGTGAAGTTGAGCTTTCAAAACAAATGGGAATATCCAGAAACACCTTAAGACATTCACTTAATAAATTGGTTAATGAAGGACTTCTTGTCCGGAAAAAAGGTTTTGGAACCAAAGTCGCAACAAAAGGCATCTCTGGGAGAGCAAAAAACTGGTTGAGTTTTTCCCAGGAAATGAAAGCTTTAGGAATGACTGTTCATAATTTTGAATTACATATTAGCTGGGTGGAACCAGAAAGAGATGTTCTTTCTTTTTTCGAACTAGGGGCGGGCACAAAAATTTTTAGTCTGGAACGATTGCGTGGTAAAGAAAATTTCCCCTTCGTTTATTTCGTCTCCTATTTTAATCCATCGATTGGAATATCGGGCAATGATGATTTCAGCAAACCACTGTACGAAATTCTAGAAGAGAAATATAACGTTAAAGCAACGCTATCCTACGAAGAAATAAGTGCAATTAAAGCCACGCCGTTTCTATGCAAAAAGCTCAACGTTTCTCCGGACGAACCCGTTTTATTCAGGAAAAGATTTGTTTATGATGAAAATAAAAATCCGATTGAGTTTAACTACGGATATTACAGAGGAGACAGTTTTGTATATACAGTAGAAAGTGAACGAAAATAATCAAAATCGATTAGTCTAATAACTCGCGGGCAGTTCCCCTGGCAGTTTCCGATTTACGGTCTCCACTAAGCATTTGAGCAAGTTCTTCAACTCTCTCTTCATCATTTAATTTGCGTATTGAAGTATACGTTTCATTATTCTCGTCGAATTTATACACCTGATAATGATGATCGCCCTTACCTGCAATTTGTGGCAGGTGAGTAATATTTATCACTTGCATATTTTCAGATAATTCCTTCAATATTTCGCCCATTTTCAATGCAGTTTCTCCTGAGATACCAGTATCTATTTCATCGAATATGATCGTTGGCAAAGATTTACTATCATTTATTAATGTTTTCAATGCCAGCATTAAACGAGACATTTCGCCACCTGAGGCTATTTTGGAAATTTCCTGCGCCACTGAATTTTTGTTAGCAGAAAATAAGAAGCGAACTTCATCACGCCCGTATAATCCGAAATCAGCCAATGAATTAAATTGCAAGGAAAATTCAGCATTTGCCATATTTAACTTATTCAGGATAGAAACTACTTTATCCTGTATATTTTTGGCAACTGATTTCCTTCTTGAATTTAGAATGTCTGCCTTTTCTTTCAATTGTGCTTCCAGATCAACAATCACCTTTTCTAAGCGCGCAATTTCTTCATCGAAAGATGTTACCTGATTAATCTTGCCTTCCAATTCTTCCTTAATCTGAACCAATTCGCCAACAGAAGAAACCCTAAATTTTTGCTGAAGTGAATATATCAAATCGAGCCTATCTGCAACAAATTGAATTCGACCAGGATCATGTTCTGTTTTCTCGGATATTGCTTCACTTTCAGAAGACATATCTT
This sequence comes from Sunxiuqinia sp. A32, assembly GCF_052690465.1. Taxonomy (NCBI): domain Bacteria; kingdom Pseudomonadati; phylum Bacteroidota; class Bacteroidia; order Marinilabiliales; family Prolixibacteraceae; genus Sunxiuqinia; species Sunxiuqinia sp. A32. Next base: position 7,013 of record NZ_JBQYLI010000008.1, on the reverse strand, counting down.
TCAACTCTATATAACAAGACTCCAATCGGGCATGCAGTTCTCTAGCCTCCGGGAGATATTCAGTCAGTTTAGATAGCTGATTCAATCGCTCTTTTAAGGTTGACAGTATTGGCAATTCGCCACCATCCAGTTCTTCAGCAAGCTGCCCAAAAGTAAGTTTTATATCTTCGGCATGTTCTAATGCTGCCTGCTCACTCTCAAGCTTTTCCAGTTCATCTACATTCAATCTAGCTTCATCCAATTGATTAAACTGAAACTGGAAATAATCTAAATCAGCTTTTGCTTTCTCGGCTTCTTCCTTTAGGTTTTTTAGACTTATTTTATTTTGCTGAAAGTCGTTATATAATTTGGAATATTCTCTAAGGATTTCAGTATTCTTAGCTACCAGGTCAACCAATTTCAATTGAAAAGACCGGTTGTTTAATTCCAGATTTTGATGTTGCGAATGAATGTCAATAAGCATCAAAGCCAATTGTTGAATTACATCCAAAGTAACAGGGGTGTCATTGATAAATGCTCTTGATTTTCCGGAGGGTACAATCTCCCTGCGAAGAATAGTCATTTCATCAAAATCTAAATCATGTTTCTGAAAAAATCGTTCCAGTTGATAACCTGCAATTGAAAATATTCCTTCAACAGTACACTTCTTCTCTTTCCTCCTTAACGAATTTAAATCAGCTCGCTGACCGAGAATCAATCCCAATGCACCTAATATAATCGATTTTCCAGCTCCGGTTTCGCCGGTCAGAATATTAAAACCAGTTTCAAAATCAATTGACAACTGGTCGATAAGCGCATAATTTCTTATATGAAGTGATTTCAGCACAAAAGTCTATTTTAATTAAAATGCTTCCGCCTCCCTAATCTTTTCGTACTTACTTCCATTCGAAGGATCTACCTCATTCAAAATGGTTAAAACACGATTTTTCTCGTCAGGATATGATTTTGAAAAGATATTGACTAACTCATCAGTCTTTGCATCAAAAAATACTTGTAAAATATATAATGATGGTCTGGTTCTAAATACTTTTTGAATCGATTTCAATGATTCTGCAATTTGAGAACGGCCCTCTTCAACCTTTGTACTCATCACATCCATCCCCTGGCGATGATACTGATACATACAACTGCGAAATGGTGCATACGACTTATTCAGCAGATTCTCAACCAACCAATAACGATTACGCTCACTTTCATAGGCTTTCCAGCCCTTCTCCCTGGCATTTTGAGAATTATTCACAATTTGTTGAGCCTTTTGATAAAATTGAGTTCCACCTTCCGGCGAAAATGAATCGTAATCAATTCCTAATATTATGTAGGCATAATAGGCCATAATATTGGTTAGGTTATCACGATTGGAAGTTTCATTAAACTCCATTGTCTGATACTCAATATACCTGGCCTGAAAGTCATTATCCTTAATATTCAACAGAATAGTTTCAAAAGACGAATTAAATACTGGACGTCTAACCTGAACCTGAATACTTCCTCTAAATTCATCGGAAGAGATTTGTTCGTCTAAACGGATAAATATGTTACACTCAATCCGTTCATCCATCGAATAAACATGGTTAGTCCACTTTCGATTATTCATGAACTCATACAAATCGGCCTGCATGGTTCGAAAGATATTTCGGTTTGCCCCTTGAATTTTTTGAGCGGAGATACTGATATTACAACGCAATTCCTGCGAAAAACCACTAATAACGAATGTGACTATAAATAAGGAGATTATGCTCAGCTTCTTCATAAAATGAATTCTTTCCTGTGAAGTAAAAATAATCAAATTATACAGAAGTTTTACATTTTCGCGAACTCTTCAACAATCTTTCCAACAAGATCGGCAGCAACTTCTGTCTTCTGTTTTAACTCAAATTTCTGAGCTTTATTGTCTTTTGAAAGGATCGTAATTTTATTGGTATCAACTCCAAATCCAGCGCCTTTGTCCTGCAATGAATTTAGTACAATAAAATCAAGATTTTTCTTTTGGAGTTTTGCAACGGCATTATTCATCTCATTCTGAGTTTCCAGCGCAAAGCCAACCAATAACTGACCTTCTTTTTTCATTGTCCCCAGACAAGCAGCTATATCATCGGTTGCCTCCAGCTGTATAGACAAATCTTTCTCTACCCGCTTAATCTTTTGATCAGCTTGCGTCGCTGGTCGATAATCCGCCACAGCTGCACACATTATTGCTGCATCCGTGTTGGGAAATTCAGCCTTCGATACATTTAACATTTCAAGTGCCGATTCTACGTCTACCCTTGTAATATTAGGATGGTTCGTCATTAAACGAACAGGGCCTGTCACTAAAACAACGTCAGCTCCTTGCGAAGCAAGTTCTTCTGCAATGGCAAAACCCATTTTGCCAGAAGAATAATTTCCTATAAATCGTACTGGATCAATTTTCTCGTAGGTAGGTCCGGCAGTAACCAAAACCTTTTTATTCAGCAGTTTTTTTTTTGAGTTGAAAAAGGCAATCACCTCTTCAACTATTTGCTCCGGTTCCTGCATTCGCCCTTTTCCATGCAACCCACTGGCCAACTCTCCTTCCCCCGGTTCCAAAATAATATTACCGTAGGTTCGGAGCGTATCCATATTTTTCAAGGTTGAAGGATGACAAAACATATCCAAATCCATTGCAGGAGCTATCATCACCGGACATTTTGCAGATAAATATGTCGTAATCAACATATTATCACAAACACCCGTCGCCATTTTAGCAATTGTCGCTGCAGTGATTGGAGCTACCAACATTAAATCGGCCCACTGCCCTAAATCAACATGAGAATGCCAGGTTCCATCATTGGCAGCAAAAAATTCAGAAATCACCGGACGCCCGGATAATGCAGACATCGTTACCGGAGTAATAAATTCTTTAGCAGCAGGAGTCATTACAACTTGCACATCGGCACCTTCTTTGACTAGCCCCCTTAAAAGATAAGCCGCCTTGTAGGCAGCTATACTTCCGGTTACACCTAATATAATATGTTTTCCTTCGAGCCTCATAAAAGGCTTATTTTTTTATAATCCCTTGCGGTTTTCTTTTGCAGGATTACGATGATAAATTTGCTTTTGCTTAAACTCTTCGTAAGCAATTAGAGTTGGTTTTGGTAATCTCTCGTAATATTTTGAGATCTCAATTTGCTCACGATTCTCAAAAACTTCTTCCAAGTTATCTGAATATGAGGCAAATTCCTGTAATTTTTGATTCAACTCTTCTTTCATTTCTGAGGAAATTTGATTTGAGCGTTTCGCTAAAATCATTACAGTTTCATAAACATTTCCTGTTTGCTCTTCCAAATCAGTCAAATCACGTGGAATAGTTGTGTTTTCAGCTTTGATCTTCTTAAAATCCATATGTTATAAATTTGTATCTTCTTTATAATTCAACAACTTAGCCGTTGTTTCGTAAAACTTTTCGGCATCTTTTCTAAACTCACTTTCAGGGAATTCATCGACAAAGGTAAAATATTCATCCAAAGCATCGCTTAAACGTTGCTCTTTTTTTTCTTCTACACTCTTGATTGCCAACAAATACTTAGCACGAAGAAGCATAAACATGAGGTCTTCGCGATATCGGGTATCCGGAAAATCCTTCAATGAATTTGTCAATGCAATTACAGCAGCTTTGTAGTTCTCAAGATCGTAATAGAGTTTTCCACTTAAAAACGACTTATATACTAACTTATCGCGTAATTCAATAATCAAACGATTAGCTTCCTCAACCCGATCACTATTCGGATAAAGATTTATATATAACTGAAATGCATCAATCGCTTTTTGTGAAACTTGCTGATCAAGTCGTGGTTTTGGTGATTCCTCGTAAAAACAGATGCCAATCATAAATTGACTTTCTTCAACGTATTGACTTTTTGGAAATTCTTTTACCAATGAACGGAACCAATGTCCAGCAAGTAAATAATCCTTCATACCAAAATGACTCTTGGCATAGTAATAATAAATTTCATCAGCTTTACTGGTTCCCCGGTAAATATTTACCAGTTCCTTCAATAGTCCTGCTGACCTTACAAACTCCTCATCATCATAATACTCTATCGCCTTCTTGTACTTGAATTCGTAATCAGTACTTTTTATAATTTTATTGTAGTCACTACATGAAGTAGTCAACAATAATAATAACATGGCGATAATTCCTGTATATTTCATTTTTAAAAGCATGGCGCAAAGATACATTTTTCATTTAATAATCCGACCGGCAAATTACACAAGAAATGTCTTAGTCCATCACGGTTTAATATAATTTAACAAATTTGTAGACTTCTTAAAAAAAATTACATTTGCACTGTTAATTTTAAAGCATCGCAAAGTGGATATTTTTGAAAAATTTCGTAAAGATAAAGGCGACATAGGGAAACACATGGAAAGAGCACACGGCTACTTTGCATTCCCTAAGCTCGAAGGAGAAATTAGTGCCCGGATGATGTTCCGTGGTAAGGAAGTTCTAACCTGGAGTTTAAATAACTATATTGGATTAGGTAATCATCCTGAGGTACGTGAAGTTGATGCAAAAGCAGCTGCAGATTGGGGACTTGCTTATCCAATGGGTGCTCGTATGATGTCTGGTCAAACGTCAAACCATGAAGAACTTGAAAGACAACTTGCGGACTATGTTGGAAAACCTGATGCATTCCTTTTGAACTTCGGTTACCAGGGAATGGTTTCTATTATTGATGCTATTTGCGGCCGCCATGATGTAATTGTTTATGACAGCGAAGCTCACGCATGTATTTTAGATGGTGTTCGTTTACACATGGGTAAACGTTACGTTTATCCTCATAACGACATTGACAACCTGAAGATTCAACTTAGACGTGCTACCAAATTAGCTGAAAAGCAAGGCGGTGGTGTTTTGGTTATTACAGAAGGTGTTTTCGGAATGTCTGGTGATTTGGGTAAATTGGATGAAATCGTTGCCCTGAAAAAAGAATTTGATTTCCGTTTGTTGGTTGATGATGCTCATGGTTTTGGTGTGATGGGTCCAACTGGCGCTGGTGCTCCTGAGCATTTTGGCGTTCAGGATCAAGTTGACCTTCACTTCTGTACTTTCGCAAAAGCAATGGCCGGTATCGGTGCATTCATTGCCTGTGAAACAGACATCTGTAACTATCTTCGCTATAATATGCGCTCCCAAACTTTTGCCAAGTCTTTGCCAATGCCTATCGTAGTTGGCTCGATGAAGCGTTTGGAGCTATTAAGAACGAAACCTGAATTGCGCGAAAAACTGTGGACGATTGTTAATGCCCTTCAGTCTGGCCTTAAAGAAGCAGGTTTTGATTTAGGAAGAACAAACTCTCCTGTAACTCCAGTATATATGAAAGGTGGAGTTGGAGAAGCAACCAACGTTGTGGTAGACCTACGTGAGAATTTCGGTATTTTCTGTTCTGTGGTTGTTTACCCGGTTATTCCTAAAGGAGAAATTATTTTACGTTTAATTCCTACTGCAATGCACAGTCTGGAAGATGTAAAAATGACAATCGAAGCATTCAAACAGGTGCGTGATCGTTTGGAATCTGGAGCTTATGCAAATTCCGAAGTTCCAGACATGGCCCAATAAAACAATAAAAAATACACCATAAAAAAGAAAGCCATTCTGATTATTCAGAGTGGCTTTCTTTTTTATCAGTAAAGTTGAAAATATTAGTGTTTTTCAGAAAGATATCTTTCTGCATCCATTGCCGCTTTACAACCAGAACCGGCAGCAGTAATCGCCTGACGATAAATTGAATCCATTACATCTCCACAAGCAAAAACGCCGGGAACATTTGTTTTGGAAGTACCTACAACAGTTTTAATATATCCTATTTCGTCTGTTTCTAAATAATCTTTTACAAAATCAGAATTAGGCGTGTGTCCAATTGCTAAAAAGAATCCGTCAATTTTAATTTGAACTTCCTCTTCATTTTCTTCCCCCTTATTCTTCCAAAGCGTAGCTCCTTCCACTACTCCATCGCCAAATAAACCTTTGGTCTGATGTTTCCACAAAATTTCAATATTGGGAACATTTTTTACACGTTCAGCCATCACCCTTGAGGCACGTAAAACGTCGCGTCGTACAATCAAGTAAACTTTATTCGCCAGTGCTGCCAAATATATAGCTTCTTCAGCAGCAGTATCACCGCCACCAACTACAGCGACTTCTTTTCCACGATAGAAAAATCCATCACAGGTTGCACAGGCTGAAACACCACCTCCTGCATATTTTTTTTCATCTTCAAGTCCCAAATATTTCGCAGTAGCACCTGTGGCTAATATTACGGTCTCAGCTTCAATCAACGTTTTCCCATCGATCCAAACTTTATGAATTTCTTCTGAAAAGTCAACTTTTGTGGCATAGCCAAATCGAACGTCCGTACCAAAACGCTCTGCTTGCTTTTTAAAGTCTTCCATCATAACAGGCCCGGTAACTCCTTCCGGATACCCTGGGTAATTTTCAACTTCTGTAGTGGTTGTTAACTGTCCTCCTGGCTGTAAGCCTTCGTACATAACCGGACTAAGGTTTGCGCGAGCAGCATAAATTGCAGCAGTATATCCAGCAGGTCCAGAGCCAATAATTAGACACTTAACTCTTTCAGCTCCATCAATTGGATCCACATTCTCATTTCCCTTTTCCTGAATATTCAATGATTTAAACATATGTGTATTTTTTAGTTTTTTTTTTAGAATTACAAAATTACATTTCATATACATATATACAATATATAATCAATCAATAATAATGAAGATGAAATAGAGTAAAACTATTGTCATAGAAATTTCATTTTGAAAAAAATATCTTTGGAAAGATTCAATCTTTATATACTTTTGCATCCACAAAGATCGGGATGTGGCGCAGTCTGGTAGCGTACTCGTCTGGGGGGCGAGGGGTCGCAAGTTCAAATCTTGTCATCCCGACTAAATTATCAACAAAAGGATGAGGCCGTCTCAAAACAAGTTTTTGGGACGGTTTTTTTTTCTTTCTCATTTGGTTTTTTCCTGGTTCTATTTTTAGT